>JAAYEJ010000054.1 GCA_012728835.1 Candidatus Brocadiaceae bacterium
CTGGGGATCCGGCCCGACTTGGCCGGCCGCGGCATGGGGCTGGCGTTCCTTGAGGCGATTCTGGCCTTCGCGCGCGAGCAATATGGGGATGTGCGTTTTCGCGCCACGATTGCTGACTTCAACGCGCGCTCGCGGCGCGTGTTCGAGAAGGCCGGCTTTCGCCACGAGCAGGCATTTGTCTCTGCGGCTAGGCCGGGGCTAGAGTTCGTCGTCGTGGTGAAGGATCCGCTGTCGGAGACTGCGGAGGACTCCTCAGGCGGCTAGGTCGCGTCCGCGGTGAATGCGTGGGTCGATTCTGTCGGTCTAGCGTTACGCGGCGGCCTGCGCGGGCGCAGCCGGCCCTCCGCCGCAGGTTCGGTCGGCGTCTCCTCCGGCGCGACCGATTCTTCGGGCGTCCAGGTGGGTTCCGGCGTCTCGGCGGGCATGACCTCTCCCTGCGGCGTCCAAGTGGGCGTGGGCTGCGGCGGCGCTTCGGTGGGCGTCGGCTCCAACTCCGCTTCCGGTGTGGGCGTGGGTTCCGGTTCGGGCGTCCATGTGGGCTCAGGCGTCGGGGGTTCCGGCGCCACGGTCAGGGTCGGCTCAGGCGTAAAGGTGACCGTCGGTTCCGGTGTGAAGGTCAGGGTCGGTTCAGGCGTCCATGTTAACGTTGGCTCGGGCGTGGGCGTCGGCTGCTCTACGAAAACGCGTATGCGTGCTTCGTAGGCATGGCCGAATGTGTCTTGGACCACAAGGCGCAGGGTGTGCGGCCCGTCGTGTAGGCCGCGCACGTCCCACTCGCCCAGGAAGCCGTCCAGCACAGGCGCGGGGAAGGGGCCGGCAATGGGCAGGCTGAATGCGCCGGGGTCGTGGCTGACGCCGTATTCGAGGTGATAGGCAGCGAAGGCGGGCGCGTTGGCCGTGCCGTACACCTGGACGACGCCGCTGACGACCTCGCCCTCGACGGGTTGGCGAATAGTCAACTCGGGCTCGAAGGTGAAGACGTCGCTGGCATCCACCGGCGGCTGCGGGATGCCGTGCGCCTCGGCCCAATCGCGGTATTTCTCCGGATAAACCTTGAAGATCTTCTCCTCCATTGCCTCGTCCGGCGTGAACTCGGTGGCGAGGCGCCCGGTCAATTTGTCCAAGCGCACAATCTGATAGAGGTCCTGTTCCGGCGGGAGCGGGGGCCGGTCGCCGGCGAACCATTCGAGGCGCGAAGCGGGGCATGCGGGCCCGAAACGGACGCCGGTGTCCGCGCACACCTCGACTTGCGAGACGTCCGGCGGCGGGGCGAAGGTCTCGCCCGGTTCCCCTGCCAGGGCTGCGGTCATAAACTGGTTCCAGATGGGGCCGGCCCCGCTGATGCCGGACAGGCCAACCATCTCGGAGTTGTCGGCGTTGCCGATCCAGACGCCGGCGACCAACTGCGGCGTGTAGCCCACGGTGAGGTTGTCGCGCACATCGTTCGTCGTGCCTGTCTTGACGGCTGCAGGCCGGTCGAGGCGCAGGACGGAGTTGGCCCCGAAGGCGGGGGTGCGCGCCGCGTTGTCGCTGAGGATGTCGGTGAGCAGGAAGGCGTCTGCGGCGCTGACGACCTGATCGCCTGCACCCGCGGCCGGTTGGCAGGGGCGGCCCTCAGCGACGTCGCACAGGGCGCGGCCCTCGGCGTCGGCGATCTTGAGGATCGACACGGGCGACACGCGCTTGCCGCCGTTGGCTAGGATGCCGTAGGCTGCGGTCAGTTCCAGCAGCGGGATTTCGCCCGCACCCAGGCCCAGGCCGAGGCCGTAGTCTGGGCGCGTCAGCGTGCTGATGCCCAGGCGTTGGGCGAGTTCCAAAAAGGCGGGCAGGCCGGCGGTCTGGAGGGCGCGCACCGCGGGGATGTTGTAGCTGTTGGCGAGGGCGGCGCGCACCGTGACCATGCCATGTTCGCGGTTGTCGTAGTTGGTGGGCACGTAGGGCGGGTTGGCTCCGTCCGGGAACGGTTCCTCGATGTCGGCGATCAGCGTGCCGGGCGTCCATCTTTCGGCGGGCGGGCGCGAGGGCTGCTCGAACGCGGCCAGGTAGACAAAGGGCTTGATCGAACTGCCGGGCTGGCGCGGGGCGAGGGCCATGTTGACTTGGCCGTCGATCTCGACGTTGTC
>JAAYEJ010000055.1 GCA_012728835.1 Candidatus Brocadiaceae bacterium
GCGGGGCTCTGAGCGTATTCCGGGAAGGGCTGGAATGGCTGCGGCAACACGGAGTGCCGCCAGGGCTGAACCGTCTGCGCATCACGCCTGCCCTGGAGAACGTCCAGTGAAACTGGGGACGGGTCAGCTTGTGACCCACTTGATGCAGTTGGCGCTCACGGCGTGTTGCACCGGCGGGGGCGGCGGTGTATGCCTGCAGGGCCGATGACCTCTGCCCGGGAGGGAGCCGATGAAGGTCTACATCACCACCTACGTCGACCGCGCGACGCACGAGGGGCCTATCCTCGACGAGAGCTTCTCAGCAAGCTTCGCCGTCGGCTGCCATGCCATGGCCGGCACGATCAACGGCTTCCTGGACCACACGCAGAGCTCGCTGACGATCTTCCACTGGTACCTGAACGGCCGCCGCATCGGCGAGATCGAACAGACCGCGCTGAGCAGCGCGGCCTGCGGCGTGCCCCAGGTCATGGTGTCGGGCGACGAGGCGGCGTGCGCCGAAGCACGCGCTTTCTTCAACCCGGTCGAGACCGCGGCCGTCAAGCAGGGCGTCGGCCGGAACAGGGCCATCGCCTACCCGCCGGACGAGGCCCGGGCGCGCATCCGCGACGCTGCGCGCCGGTCGCTGGCGCTCGTCGGCACGGCCCGTCCGTTCGCGCCGATCCTGCCGATGGAGATCAAGGTCGAGTTCACGCGCTCGGACTACTGCGACCAGTACATGGACCGCGCCGGCGTGGAGCGCCTCGACGCGCGCACGCTGCGCTGGGTGACGACGGACCTGGGCGACTGGCATCCGCACCGCCGCCCGCCCCGTGGGGCACGCCCCCGGCTGTGAGGCTATTCGGCGGCCGGCGCCTGGAGCGCCTTCTCGACCTCACCGGCGAGGTCGAACAGCCGTTCGACGCGTTCCTGCCAGCCCGAGCTGAGGAACCAGCAGGTGCCCGGGTCGGTGGAGCCGCTGAGTGCGTGCGGCGCCCGCTCTCCGGTCCAACCGCGCAGGAGTTGCTGGGCGCGCATGTGCTCCATGAGCGCCCGTTCGCACCGCTCGGCCAGGTCGGCGCCCAGCCGCGCGCGCAGGGCGTCGTCGGCCACGGCCCGCTCCACGACGACCCGCGCCTCGCCCTCCTGCACGCCCTCCCGCAGGTGCTCGTAGCGGGTGGTGACGGCCACTCCCCGCTCGGTGGGCGCCAGCACGGCGGTGTAGATGTCCAGGTTGCGCCAGTTGCTCTGGGGGTAGCGTTCGGGCACGCGGCCGGACCGCTCGCCGCGCTTGTTGCGGATGACCTTCCAGAAGTCGCCGCCGATGCGGCCGACGCCGCGCCAGCTGCCCGCCAGCGCGAAGGTGGGCAGCGTGCGCCAGAGGGCGGGCTCCTGGCTTTCCAGCCGGTTGTCGCGGTTGAAGTAGGCCAGCACTTCGGACTGCTTCCAGCCCATCAGGCTCTTCTCGTGGCCCGTGCGGACGTATACGATGGCCCGGTAGCCGAAGTCGGCCTTCACGTAGGTGCCGTGGGCGGCGACGGCCCACCGGATGCCCGGGGCGACCTGGGCGAGGAAGGCCACGTCCTGTTCGCTCGGGCAGGCGTCGTTCATCATGCCGATCAGCATCTTGTCGTCCAGGCCGCGGGCGGCCAGCCGGCTGCGGAGCTGATCGAACAGGGGCGTCCACGTCTCATGGGTGCCCGGTTCACCGAACCACGGCAGCACGACGTTCTCGGTCTGGCCGGTGGCCCGGTCCAGCACGGTCACGACCGGCCCGGTGTTTCCGGCGAAGCGGCCGTTCGTCTCCATGAACTGCTTG
This sequence comes from Candidatus Brocadiaceae bacterium, assembly GCA_012728835.1. Lineage (NCBI taxonomy): Bacteria > Pseudomonadati > Planctomycetota > Candidatus Brocadiia > Candidatus Brocadiales > Candidatus Brocadiaceae > Candidatus Brocadiaceae bacterium. The sequence continues at coordinate 1,796 of JAAYEJ010000055.1, forward strand.
TGGTAACCGCGTCCCTGGAAGTCGTCCTTTCGGGCCATGTAGGCCTCCCAGACGGGGAAGACGACCATCTTGAGCGGGCCGAGGTTCGCCTCGGCGGTGTCCAGGTAGCGGTCCATCACGCTGAAGTCGTAATCATAGGAACCGTCTTCGTTGCGCAGCCAGCGGACCATGCTCTCGGCGTTGCCGAGGTTGCTCTGCGCGATGAGCGGAACGTAGACGATCCGGGTGCCGGAGTCCCGCACGAGGCGGAACGACTGGCCGATCAGCTCCCAGTGGCGCTCGGACCAGAAGGGCGTCTCGTACTCGAGCGCCAGGGTGTCCGGGGACTGGACGATTTCGGTCCAGACGTGGAAGTCCTGCGGATCGGCGAGCGTCCAGTCGCAGACCCTCAGCTCCAGCGGCACGTCCACGGGCGTCTGGCCGGCGGCGCTGACCGTGACGGTGCCGCGATAGGTGTCGGCGGCGGCATCCCGGGGCACCTGCACCGTCAGCCAGACGGCGGTGACGGCCCCCTGGACAAGCTCCCGGGAGGTGGCGCTCGGGGTCGGCGGGATCACGTCCGGGGCCGTTTCGAGCAGGCAGCCCAGTTCGGCATCGACGTAGCCCATGCTGCTGCGCGCCCGCAGGCTGCCGTTGTCGCCCCACGGCACGGCGTATCGCACGCGCACGGCCGACGCCGGGATGACGCCTCCGGGCCCCTCCAGGTCCGAGACGCGCACGGTCAGCCCCTCGATCGCGCGGTCCGAACCCACCATCAGGGTGCGGGAGAAGGCGCCGTTGCGGGCGCCGGCGAGCGACACCGGCCGCAGGGGCTCGGTGCGGTCGGCCCAGTCGATGACGAAGCCCGGAGCCAGGTGGTCCTTGTTCCAGACCTGGAACCCCTCGGGCCGGCGCGCGTTCGGCACGAGGCCCTCGGCCTGCGCGGCCGTCAGGTCCGCCTCGTAGAGCATGCACGTGGGCCAGCGGAGCCGGGTGTCGTTGCCGTCCCGGAGGGTATAGTCATGCACGTCCCTGGAATAGGGTGCGCGGACGATCTCCAGCGCCAGGACGTTGACGCCCGGGCGCAGGAGGTCGGTCGGAAACTCGACGTCGTCCAGCACGCGCCGCCGCATCTGCCGCACGGCATCGTCGGCGCCGATGCGGCGGGCGCTCCAGACGCCGACGCGCGGGGCCAGCGTGGAGCCGTCCTCGGTCAGAAAGGCCTCGGGCGGGTAGGGCTCGGCCACGTCGGCACCCTCGACGAGGTGCCGGCGGGCGATCTCCTGGCCGTTCAGGTACACGACGGCCCCGCCGTGATAGGCGAGCGAGAGCTTCAGCCCGCTGACCTTCGCGGGGTCGGAGACGGAGAACTTGCCGCGCAGGCAGAGCCGGGCCAGCTTCGGGTCGTAGGCCGTCATGCGGACCATGTTCCGCATCCAGCGGCCGTCGTCGAAGTCGGGCGCCGTCCAGCCGTCCGGCGGGGAGAACTTCTCCCATTCGGGCCAGGGATCGGCCAGCGGCCTGATCTCCCCGTCGACCTCGGCCACGGGTGGGCGGACGGTCTGGTAGATGCGCCAGTAGCTCAGAGAGTCCAGCACGACGGTGGGCGGGGCGTCTTCCTGGGCGAGGCAGCGTGCGGCGAACGCGCCTGTGATCAGCACCATTGCGGCGATCGCCGCCGTCTGCCATCGACTCCGGCTGCCGGGTGACCTCATGTCTTCCCTTCCTCGTCAGGTTGTACGGCCCCATTATACGGCGCTCGGCGGTGTGTTCACACGGACGCACACGGACGCACACGGACTTGCACGGACATAGCCGCGGTGTCAGGGGCGGTAGGCGCGGACGAACTGCACGAGCGTGGCCAGCAAGTTGTCGAAGACCGACAGCCGGGCGACCTCGAAGCCGTGGCTGTTCTCGCGCACGTGCCCGATGGTGGCCACACGGTCGGCCGCGCCGACGGCGTAGACTGCGGTGGCATCGGAGGCCGCTGCCGCGTGGACGGGCGTGTAGAGTTCCGTGCCCGCCGTCCGCGCGGCGCTGCAGAGAGCGCGCACGAGCCGCTGGTCGAAGTGCGTGCCGCTGTCCTTGCTCCACACGGCGGGCCGGCCGTCGAGCGCGAGCCCGGAGCCGGGGGCGATCGGGCAGCCGTCCACGGCGATGAACACCTCCGGCCGTTCGCGCTGCGCGAGCACTTTGGCGCCGTGGCAGCCGCCTTCCTCGTGCACGGTGAAACACACGAGCGTCGGCACCGCCGGCGTCACGGACCGTTCGCGCAGGGCCTCCAGCAGACGCACGAGCGCCACGACGCCCATGCGGTCGTCGAACGTCCAGGCGGCCACCAGCGGGTCGGCCTCGTCGCCGAACGTCCAGGGGGCACAGCGGAAGCGGGCGGGCACGGCGGTGGAGCCCGTGCGGACGCCCGCCTGCCGGAGTTGCACGGCCGACAGGCCGGTCAGCACTCGGACGTCCTGCCAGGTCAACTGGAGCGAGGCGGCATCGGCCCTGTGCATCGAGCCCATGCAGAGGACGCCCGGCACGACGTCGCCGTCGCCGACGATCTCCACGGGGCCCTCGCCGAGCTTGACGGGATAGAGCCCGCCGGAGCGGTCGACCCTCAGCCGACCGTCCTCGTCGATGCCCGTGATGACCATGGCGATCTCGTCCATGTGCGCGGCCAGGACCATCGGCCGCGCGGCCGGATCGCGTCCGGCCAGGCGCACGATGATGTTGCCGGCGGCGTCGGTCTCGTGGGCGTCGCCCTGCTCGTCGAGCACGCCGCGCACGACCGCGGCCAGACGTTCCTCCCGTCCCGACGGAGACGGAACGGCCAGCAGACGGCTGAAGAGCGCGAGTGCGGGGTGCTCCGGAGTGTGCATGCCTGGTTCCTCCCATCCGACATCACGTATGTGGCCTCAACCCGGCAGCGGGCGGGCGGAGCGCATATCATAGCCTCCCGGCCGCCGCTCTGCTCGGTCCGGTTGCGGCATTCGATTGCCCGGCCCGATGCCGTCGGATACCATGGGCCGCTTTACGCATGCCCCGATCGCAAGGCGAGGACGTGAGAGGCGGACGTCTGACCGAGACAGGCATTGCCCGCAGCATCGCCGTGTTGGCGACGCCGATGCTGGTGGCCGGGCTGCTGCAGAACCTCCAGAGCATCATCGACCTGTTCTGGGTCCGCCTGCGCGGACGCCGTGTTCATGGTCCTCGCCGCCGGGGCCATAGCCCTGTGGGCGCCGGCGCTCATCCGGACATTTACGGGCGACGACCCGGAGGTCGTCCGGATCGGTGCGGAGTATCTCCAGACGGTCACCCCGTTCTACGTGTTCGTCGCTTTCGGCATCGTCCTCGGCCGGGCGCTGAACGGCGCGGGCGACACGCTGGCCCCGATGATCCTCACGATCGTGACGCTCTGGGGCGTGCAGGTACCCCTGGCCCTTCACCTCTCCGCCCTATGGGATCCGCCGACGCGGGGCATCTGGTGGGCCATCTCGGTGGCCAACGTGCTGAACGGCCTTCTGGTCATCGGCTGGTTCCAGGCCGGCTTCTGGAAGCGCAAGCGCGTGTAGACAGCCGGCCGTGCATTGTCCCGGCGGATTCCTCCGGCTGGCGCCTTGAATGAAGGAACCCCCGGCCGTCGGCGACGGCCCGGGGGTTCCGTGAGGTCCGATGCGGCTCCCCTACCAGCGGAAGAACCGGTACGGGTCGTCCCACTCTTCGGGGACGTCCAGGTAGAGGCCGTCGAGCCAGCGCTGCTCGCCCTCACCAACGGGCCGGGCGAAGTGCTCCAGCACCGGCGTGCGGGCGGCGGCCCCCATATTGGCCAGGAGCCGTGTGACGCCGGACGTCGCCTTGCGGAACGTCCGTTTGACGTTCATCTTCTCGCCTGAGTAGTCCATCTGCCAGGGGACGAGTTGACAGAGCACGACGTTCAGCCCATCGGCCGCGGCCAGCACCCCGTTGCCGATGGGCCGGGCACCGCCCGTGACAAGCGGCAGCGCGCGCGGGTCGCCGTTGTGCACCTCGGCCGGCGAGACGCCCGCCAGCAGCGTGCCCGCTCCGAAGGCATCGAAGTACGCGGCGATGTGCTCCCCGTCCGTCGTGCGGACGGCGAACGGCAGGAACGCACTCGCCTGGGCGCCGTTCAGACCGAGCGCCAGGACATGGCCGCCCGCACGCACCCAGTCACGGATCGCCGCCGCATGCGGCGCCAGGTCGCGCAGGGCGCCCGGCCCGACCACGAGGATCTGGTCCGCCGAGGGGCTTCCGCCCTGGTAAGGCGCGACGGTGAAGCCCGCCGCCTCCAGGTGCTTCAGCCCCGCCTCTTCACCGGCGTAGACGACCGTCCGCCGGGGCTCCGGCCGCCAGTCCGACACGTAGCGGAGGATGTTCCGCGCCAGCGTGTCGGCCGCCGGATCGTCCAGAGTGCGCCCGCTGACGTCCGTCTGGCAGAACATCACCATGCCCTGTCCTTCGCGGTACTCCATCAGCGCGGCGTACTGCAGCGCATAGCCGCCGTCGAGGATCGTCAGGAAGTCTCCGGTTGCCGGCTTCTCGATCAGCGCCGAGGCGACGTTGCCCCGGTTGCCGCAGCGCCAGACCCGCTGGACGCGGATGCCGGCCCATTCAACCGTGTACGGCGGCCTGTCGAACTCGATGCGGGGCGGCAGGACCGTCGAGTCACCCCGCCAGTTGCTCAGGACGTCGTCCGTCAGGCCCGACAGCACCGGATGGTCCGGCACTCTCTGGAACACCCAGCGCAGCCCGTACTCGGCGATCCGGAAGCCGAACCGCTTCTCGAGCACCTCTCCGGTCTGCTCGAACAGGATGACCTTCAGGCCGTCGCGCACCCTCGAAACGTCCGGCGCGGCGCCGTCCGGAGTCAACGCGCCCTTGCCGATGATGAGGATGTCGTAGCCTTCCAGCGCCGCGTCCGCCCCGACCGGGGTGAAATCGACGCCCAGCCCGCGCAGCAGCGCCGTCGTATCGCCGGCGGGGTCGAAGACGGCCACCCGTCCGGCCACCTGCACCGGCTCCGGCCGGGCCACGACGTCGACGGTGAAGGCGTCTTCCTGCACCTCACCCGTGTTGAACTCCACCGCGGCCGTCAGTTCGTACCGGCCGGGCGCCAGGCCCTCCGGCAGGGTGAACGAGAGCGGGATGCGCTCCTGCTCCCCTGTGGGGACGGTCACCTCGTGCGTGCCGCCCACGGCGGCGGGCAGCCCGAGCGACCACCGGCACCGGGCCGTCACGGTCTCCCGAGAGTTGTTGATGACGATGAGCTGCTTCTGGAACGTCTCGCCCGGCAGGAAGTTGTGGTCCTTCGTCGTGAAGGCCTCGGGCTTGCCGCCGATGAAGGCCAGCAGCGGCATGTTGTTGCGCACAAGCGCTTCGGCCGCTTCGGTGGCAATCCAGTCCGACCATTCGAAGGCGAGGTCGATGCGCTCGTAGCGATCCTGGATGAAGTCCGGGCTCAGGCCCGGCCGCTGGAGGTTGTCCCAGTCGGTCGCGAAGTCCTTTCGGCTCCTGTCGACGCCGGGACGAAGCTGCCAGTAGTGGCCGTGCGTCCAGGGCGAGTTCGCCGAGAGCCCGTATCCCCTGAAGGAGCGCCAGTTGTCTGTGATGTACATGGCGTAGACGGGGTGACGCTCATCGAATTCGGCGGAACTCAGGCGGTGAGGGTAGTCCCAGCGTTGCCACACGGCGCCTGCCGCGAACTTCTGGGCCTCCCAGCGCAGGTTGCGCTTTTCGCGCTCGCTGATCTGATAGGCTTCGGGGCCCAGCATCTGGGCGTTCCATTCGGCGATGCAGAACTCCCAGGGCGCCTGCGCGCTGCCGAAGGCCCGCCGGCCTTTGTAGTAGCCCCGGTACATGCTCCAGTCCCATGAGATCGGGGTGCCGTATTCGCACGTGAACATCGGCTTCACGCCCACGGTGGCCCAGTGCTCGAACCAGTCCGACTGCTCCTGGACCGGCGCCCAGTTGGCGTAGAAGTTGCTCGTGTGCATCGCCCCGAGGTTGCCGGACGAATGATGGTAGACGACCCGGCCGGGGTCCGTCTCCCGGATGATCGCCTCGGCCCGGAGGGCGCGCGGCACGTTGCGGGACTGCGGGCGCTCCGTCAGACCGTCGATCTTGTCCGGGTTCATGTCGTCGGCGTAGCCGGTGGCGTTGTGGCTCGTGTGGTAGAAGACGACCGAGGGGTGATTGCCCGCCACGCGGGCGTAGAAGGCGGCGTGCTCCGCGTAGCCGTTCGTCGCGTCGGCATCGTCCGCCGACCAGTCGTAGTGGCCCAGATGCGGCTGCGAAAGGCCGATGAGGATGCCCACGTCGTCGGCCGCCCGCAGGATCTCCGCGAAGCTGAGGTGCGTGCCCGGCTGGCAACTGTAGTTGTGCGTGTAGAGGTAGTTCAGCCCGATGGCCTTGAGCCGTCGAAGGCTCTCGCGGGCGGCGTCGTAGTTGGCCCAGGCGGCGCCGATCTGGGCGTTGTCCAGCGGGACCGACGAGAGGAAGATGCGCGAGCCGTTCAGGTAGAAGTCGCGGCCGTCGATCCAGAACTCGCGGAACCCGAACCGCTCCGTCCACGCCGTGTCCAGCACGGTGCCGGCCGCGTCGAGCAGCGAGACGCTGACCTCGTAGGTGTTCTCGGGCGTGTGGATGTCCCACAGCTTCTCCGCCATCCAATCGGCCGCAAAGCCCGTGCGGCTCCGCTCCAGATCGTCCGCCCGGAAGGCCGGGCCGGTGAACTCGGCCACGCGGCGGCCGGCGTCCAGAATCTGCGCGCGCAGCCGGTAGGTTCCGGCCGGACCCGCGTCGGCCACGGCGACGTCGAACTCGATCTGACCCCGGCGCACCGACGTGCGCACCATGACGTCGTCGATCCGGGCCTCGCCCGGGGTGGCCACCAGGAACAGGTCGCCGCAGAAGCCCCGGCGGTCCACCGTGCCCTGCACCTCGCGAGCGGCGTCCGTGTCGTTGAACGACAGCATGACGGCGCGCAGCGGCATGGCCAGCATGTGCACGCTCAGCACGTGCCGTCCGCCCGGGCGGCAGTGCGGGGTCAGGTCCAGCTCTCCGGCGGGGAAACGGATCTCCCCCACCATCCGGCCGTCCAGATAGACGGTGGCGAACGAGTTCACGTACTCCGCCGCCAGAACGATGCGGCGGCCGCCCCAATCGGCGGGAACGGTGATCTCGCGCTCATACCAGGCGGCCGTGAGCGTCCGCATGTTCACGTCGCGCCATGCCGGATGGGTGAAGACCGTCTGGCAGTCCTTGTGGTTGTACGAGGTGATGCCCGGCCAGCTTCCGGGCACCTTGAAGTAGCCCCACCGGCCCGTCGGCACATCGCCCGGCGCGGCCTCCGCCGGCTGCCAGCGCCACAGTCCGTTGATGCACACCCGCTCGCGGGTCGGCGTCGCCTCTCGGAACGCCCCCCCCAGACTCCACTCCGCCCGCACACCCGGAGGCAGCGTCACGGCCTCCCGCGTCTGGGCGAACGTCGCGCCGGCACACGCCAGCAGGACGGCGGCCATGGCCGCCGTCAGAACCCGTCTCTCCCTGCTCCGCACCATCCGTACGCCTCCTGAACGAACCGGCCGGGGCGCCGTACAGAACGGGACCGCCTTCCATAGCGGTCCTGGTATTTACTCCGTTCCTTCTGTCGCCCCTGCACAACTCCTTCCATCGAGTGTAAGTGGCGGGGCCCGGATGGTCAACCTTCGCGGCCGGACTGCCCCGTCAGGCCGCCTCCTGCCACGCCTCAGGCCGGCGGCGGCGCGGCCAGACGGCGCCCCCAGGGGGTCAGATACAGGTAGACGGCGAAGGCGCCCATCACGGCCGTGCCGGCCACGAACGCGTGCGGCAGCCGCTCGTCGGCGTTCCCCACGGCGCTGACAAGGTAGACGCAGCCCGAGATGCCCAGCGCGGTGAAGAAGGCGGCGGCAAAGGACAGAAACGTCCGGTCGGCCCGATAGCGGCGCGCCGCCAGCGCGAAGAACGCCGGCCACGTGGCGCTGAAGCAGACGCCCGTCAGGAAGAAGCCGGGAAGATAGACGGCCGCGCTCCCGCAGAATGCCGCCGGCAGAGCGAACAGCCCCGCCGAGAGGCACAGCCCGATGATCGCACGCTCCCGCAGCCGCGTGCTCAGCACAGTGAAGGCCACCCGGCCCGCCACGATCCCACAGAGCATGACGGCCGTCACCGCCGCCGGCCACGTCGCCTCACTGCCCCAGATGCCCGGGGCCGGACGCAGCCGCTCGACCAGGCTGCCCAGGATGGCCGTCGCGCCGCCCTCCGCCCCGGCAATGAAGGCAAACTGCGCCGCGCAGAGCCACACGCCCGGATCGCCGGGCAGCCGCAGGCGCACGCCCCGGTCGGCCGCCCGCTCGACCTCCGCCAGGTGCCGCACGCTCTCCGCCGGCCACAGGAGCGACAGCACCGCCAGCACCCCGAAGGCCACGGCATACGCCATGCCCGTGCGCGCCAGCACCGGCCCCAGCACGATCACGGCCAGCGGAGCCATGACCTTGCCCACGGAGTTCGTGGCATGCAGAAGGATCACCCCCGTGTGCGGCGAGGCGTCCCACAGGTCGGCGAACAGGCCGTTGCTGGACGCCACCAGCGGCCGCCCCGCCGATACCACCAGCCAGCCAGCCCCCAGCAGCAGCACGGGCAGCCCCGGGGCCGGCCGCACAAGCGCGAAGATCATGCAGCCCGCGCACAGCACGAACGTGCCCGCCCGCATGAACGTCGTGCGCAGCGTGCGCCGCATGCCGACCCCCAGCGCCAGGCCGACCGTCGCCCCCGCAATGCCCAGCCAGAACACCCACCGGCCCAGATCGGCGCGCGACAGCCCCCCCGCCTCCTGCAGCGCTTCCCGCACGGGGCCCAGCAGCGGCGGCCCCATCGCCCCGACCGCCGTCATGACCAGCAGGACGTTCGCCTGTACCCGCAGATGTCTCATGCCGGCCTCCTGCCTTCTGGAACGGCCCATTCTACCCGCGCCGTCAACCCGCCGTCGCGCCCGGCCCGTTGACTCGCGCCCCCGGCTCGCATAGCATTCCGGTAGACTCCACAGGAGGTGCACAATGACCGCCCCCGAGCCCACCCGGGCCGACGTGCCCCCGCCGGGCGCACCGTGGCCCGCCGCCGCCCCCGAACGCGCCGGCTTCGACCGCGCCCGGCTGGCCGATGCGCACGCGTGGCTGGCCGATGCGGCCGGCGAGGCCGCCTGTCGCGTCGGCGTCTACCGACACGGCCTGGCCGTCGCCGAATGGTGCCGCGGCCTGCCCCCGTCCCGCCAGGTCCAGATGGCCTCGGCCGCCAAGTCCGTCTACTCCTGCATGCTGGGCATCGCCGTCCGCGAGGGCCGGATCGGCAGCGCCGACGACCGCGTCGTCGACTACTACCCGGAGATGATGGACGTGCCGGAGGGCCGCGGCCCCAAGCCCGGCCGCCACGCGAAGCCCGACGACCGCGACATCACCTTCCGACAGCTCATCTCGAACACCTCGGGCTACATGAAGCCGGACGAGCCGCCCGGCTCGACGTTCCACTACCAGACCTTCGGCATGAACATCCTCTGCCACGCCCTGGCCGTCGCCCACGGGCTCTACGACAGCGCCGACCCCGCGCGCCTGCCCGGCCCCGGCGCCCTGGCCGAGCGCATGATCCGCGACCCGATCGGCGCCTCCTGGAGTTCCTGCTACAGCAACTTCCCGCACCCGCCCGAGGCGCTGACCGGCATCTTCGGGAACTACCTGCAGCTCTCCGCGAGCCTCGACGACCTGGCGCGGCTCGGGCGACTCTGGCTGGATCTCGGACGCTGGGGCGACCGGCAGGTCGTCCCCGACGGCTGGCTGCGGGAGGCCGTGCGCACGGCGCCCGAAGTGCATGCCGCGAGCAGCGCCGCCCGGGGGGAACGCTTCGAAGGCGAGGCGCTCTGCTACGGATACGGCTTCTGGACCAACGAGCCCGGCCTGCTGTGGCCGTCGCTCCCCCGCGATTCGTTCGCCGCAAGCGGTGCCGGCCGCATCCACGTCTGGGTCTGCCCGAGCCTCGACCTCGTCGTCGTCCAGAGCCCCGGCGTCTACACACACCAGCGCGACAACGACTCGGGCCTCCTGGGCCGCATCGTCGCCGCGCTCGCCTGACGGAAGCGGACGCTCCCATGCCCACCGAGATCGCCATCGACGGCACGCGCTTCCTCATCAACGGCCGCCCCACCTATGAGGGCGTCACGGACAGAGGACGGTCCGTCGAAGGCCTGCTCATGAACTCGCGCATGATCCAGGCCGTCTTCGACGACGCCTGCCCCGAGACCCGCGAGATCTGGGCCTATCCCGACACCGGCCGCTGGGACCCCGAGCGCAACACCGACGAGTTCTGCGCCCACCTGCCTGAGTACCGCGCCCACGGCCTGCTGGCCGTCACCGTCGGGCTGCAGGGCGGCGGCTCCGTCTTCCGCCCCGAGGTCTACGACAACTACGTCTGCTCCGCCTATCGTCCCGACGGCTCATTCGTGCAGCCCTACTTCGACCGCCTGGCGCGCGTGCTCGACGCCGCCGACGATGCCGGCATGGTCGTGATTGTCAACTACTTCTACGTCAAGCAGGTCCGGCGCATACCGGACGACGACGTGCTCCGCGACATCACGCGGCGCGTGACGGAATGGCTCCTCCGCACGGGCCACCGCAACATCCTGGTGGACCTCGCGAACGAATCGGCGAACTGGTGGCGGCGCCCGGCCATGGAGCCGGAGAACATCCACGAGTTCATCCGGATCGCGCAGGACGTCACGCTGGACGGCCGCCGCCTGCTGGTAGGCGCCAGCTCGGGGGGCGGCAAATCGCTGCCGCACGGGCGGTGGCTGGAGGTCGAGGACTTCTCGATGCCCCACGGCAACGGATGCCGCCCGGAGGAGCTGACCGAGAAGCTGCGGCGGCTGAAGGAGGCGGACGAGTACCGGCGGCGACGGCGGCCGATCGTGGTGAACGAAGACTCGGTGTTCGTGGAGAACCTCGAGGCCGCCGTGGCCGAAGGCTGCTCCTGGGGCTTCTACTGCCAGGGCTACGGCAGCAGCTACCGGGACCTGACGGACTGGACCACGCGCCCCCGCGAAGACCGCGTCGAGGACCTCAGCGGCTACCAGACACTGCCGGTCAACTGGGGCATCAACACCGAGCGCAAGCGGGCCTTCTTCGACCGCATCCGCGAGATCACCGGCGGAGAGCGCTGAGCACGCCGAGAACGACGGATGAACCGCAGAGGACGCGGAGAGCGCAAAGAACGAACTGCAGACCTACACCGGCACTGGGTACCCCGCCCGTGTCCCTGGGGCCGCTCGTTGCCGCTTCGCCTCCTTGCGTGACACTGCCGTTCCGTTGCCGTATCTGCGTAATCTGTGGACCCCCGCCGTTCCGTCCGGCCCCCAGTGGCACCGCTATTCGAACAGCTTCCGATAGGCGCCGTAGCCTTCCTTCACCAGGTCGGAGGCGGGGATGAACCGCAGGGCGGCCGAGTTGATGCAGTAGCGGCGGAAGGTCGGCGGCGGACCGTCGGCGAAGACGTGCCCCAGGTGCGAATCGCCGAAGCTGCTGCGCACCTCCGTCGCGTCGGGATGCTCGGGCTCGGGCCGCTCGACGACGCAACGCGGGGCCAGCGGCCGCATGAAACTCGGCCAGCCCGTGTTCGAATCGTACTTGTCCAGCGAAGAGAACAGCGGCTCGCCCGTCACGATGTCGACGTAGAGGCCGTCCTCTTCGTTGGCCCAGTACTCGTTGCGGAACGCCGGTTCGGTGCCGCATGCCTGCGTGACGGCGTACTGGAGCGGCGTCAGGCGGCGCCTGAGTTCCTCGTCGCCAGGCCGGCGGCCGGACGCCCCGGAACCCCACGCCTTCTGCAGCCAGGCGTCCCGCCCGGAACCGGACCGGTAGGCCTTGTAGAACTGCGGATGTTCCTTGAAGTAGTCCTGGTGGTAACCCTCGGCCTCGTAGAACTCCGAGGCCGGCAGGATCTCCGTGGCAATGGGGGCGTCGAACCGGCCCGACTCGGCCAGACGCCGGCGCGATTCCTCGGCCAGCCGCCTCTGCCGCTCGTCGTGGTAGAACACCGCCGTGCGGTAGCCGGGCCCCCGGTCGCTGAACTGCCCCCCGGCGTCTGTCGGGTCGATCTGGCGCCAGAAAACGTCCAGAAGCCCGTCATACGTCACCCGGGAGGGGGTATACGTGATCTGCACAACCTCCAGGAAGCCCCGGGCCTCGTGGTCCTCGTAGGTGGGGTCTGCGCCCTCGCCCCCCATGTAGCCGACCACTGTCCGGCACACGCCGCCCAGTTGCGCGAACGGCGCCTCCATACACCAGAAGCACCCCCCGGCAAACGTCGCCTTCTCCATCGCACTCTCCCCCTGTGATTGCGGCACCCCGGCCGCAGCCCCCATCTGCCCCCGTCATCCCCGCCGGCCGCCGGTGCGCCCCCCCCTCCCCGGTGACCCGGCTCGCCGGCTCGACGAGTCTGGCTTACTTGTAGCCGCCGACGTCCGCCGCGTCAAGCACACACGCTCACGGCTCCGCCGTGAGGCCGGCCCGCAGGTACGGCATCAGGTGCGTCTGCTGGAACTCCCGCAGCTCGAACAGCACGAAGCCCGACACGCTGAGCGCCCGCGCGCCCGCAATCTGGTCCACGGTCACGTCCAGCGGAGGCCGCCCCTCCGGACGCGACCCCATGACGACCTTCAGCCCCGGGCAGACGTCGACCCGGCCGCCCACCCGCCGCATGATCTCGGCCAGGGTGGCCTCGAAGTAGGCCGCGTCTTCGGTGTAGATCATCGGGCAGACGAAGTCGAGCAGGCCCTCGTCCACCCAGGCGGGCCAGTCCTGCGCGACGCGCAGCGCCGACGGGGCCGGCTCCCAGACGGCCGCGGAGAGCTTCAGGCCCGGCTTCGTCTCCTTCAGGGCCCGGCGTACCTCGCGCACGAAACTGGTGATCTGCTCCTCCCGGAAGGCGGCATACTCGGCCGCACGTGCCCCGCCGGCCGCCACCTCCGCCGGCCAGTCCGCCACCGGCCGCCCCGAGGCCGCCCCGAAGCGCTCGCGGCAGCCGTCGCAGTAGCAGACGTTCGCGTCCTGGTACCGGATGTAGTCCAGGTGGATGCCGTCGACGTCGTACTCGGCGGCCTCCAGGATGGCGTCGAGTTCGTAGCGGCGGTTCACGGGATTGCTCGGGCAGAGCGCCCGGCGCGTCCGCCCGAACCTGTCGACCTGCAGCCGGCCCTCGCGCTCGAACGGCTCGTGTGCGTCGCGCGCGCCCTGCCAGCCGACCTCCCAGCAGACCTTCCACACGTGCACCTGCACGCCGTGCGCGCGTGCGGCCGCGATGCAGGCGGCGAGCTGGTCGCCCTCCTGCTCGACGATGGGGTGCACGGGCACCACCCGGCTGGGGAAGTAGGCGACGCCGCTGAAGAGCATGTTCGGAAAGATGGCGTTCAGCCCGCCGGACGTCAGCATCGGGATCGCCTTGCCCCACGACGCCCGGCGGCCCTCGATCACCGGGCCGCTGCCGTAGTGGCACCAGAATCCGCGCAGTTCGCCCGGGCGCGACTCCTGCACCATGGCGTAGGCCCGGGCCATCAACTCGCGGCAGGTGAGCGCCTTCGCGTCGACCTCCGGGCCGGCCGCCACACCCCGGTTCAGGATCTCGGCGCGCAGATCCAGGGCCTCCCCGATGCACGTTTCGGCGGCGGCGCGGCGCTCCGGGCGCACGTTCGTCACGATGTGGCCGCGCGCCTCCTCGATGTTGGCGAACCGGCTGATCCGGCCGATCTCCTGCGGCGTCCAACCGCCGGCCGCCCGTATCCAGGCGACCTCCACGGAGGTGTCGCGCCGGGCGCCGGGCAGGAAACACAGCCGCACCCCCCCGAATCCCTCACGGCCGCCGGGCCGCCCCTCGTCGGCCGCGCGGTCGAACCGGAAGACGGCCGTCGTCCACTCCCGCCCCACCCCGACGGACGGGAACCGGTGCCACCCGTTGCCCGACCGCGCATAGAGCACGCAGACGACCGCGCCGGGGTCGTCCGTGCGCATGCGCACGAGGATCCGGTCGGCGTCCGAGAGGTCCGCGCTGCGCCACAGGTCCCATGCCACGCGCCGGTCATTCAGCGCGGCAAACGGCAGCCGGAAGCGCGCGGCCGGCCGGCCGTCGGGCCCGGTGACCGGCTCGGGCGGAGGCGACTCGTGGTGCACCGGCCCCCAGGCGGCCGCCAGCGCGGCCGCGTCGGCGTAGTCGAAGCCCTCGATCTCGATCTCGACCGGCTCCTGCGCCGCCAGGACGGCCGCCGCCAGAGCCCCCATCAGCACGATGACCGGCACACCCAAGGCCCTCCGACCGACCATGCCCCACCTCCGCTCTCTATGCGCCCCGCGCCAGCCACTCCTCGACCAGCGCCCTGGTCAGACGGCAGACGCGCACGGGGTCGTCGCTCGGCGCCAGCTCGAAGCACACCAGCCCGTCGTAGCCGGAGTCCCGCAGCGTCAGGAAGAACCTCTTGTACGGGAACCGGTCGCTGAGCACGTCGTGCGCGTGCACGTGCTTGACGTGCGGCCGGATGCGCGCCCAGACCTCGTCCCAGCGGTCCGGCGGCGTGTTCTGCTCGGTGCCGTTGTGCACCAGGTAGCAGCGCGGATGGTCCGCCTGCTCGACGACGGCCAGGGCGTTCTCCCACGGCGAGAACTTGCCGTGCATCTCGATCGGGCAGTCGATGCCCCGCGGGTCGGCGTATTCGCAGACCTCGCGCAGCGCCTCGGCCACGCGCGCGATGGTCACCTCCTTCGGCTCGCCCTCGTCCTCGTGCAGTTGGTCGCCCAGGCAGCGCAGCCGCGGCGCGCCCACGTCGACGGCCAGGTCGACGTACCGCATGCTCTCCTCGATGCTTGCGCGCACCTTCGCGGCGTCCATCCAGTCGTAGCGGCAGTTGATGGACAGCGCGGCGATGCCCACGCCCGCGTCCTGGAACTTGCGCCGGATCTCCGCACGTTCGCCCGCCGAGGCGTCCAGCGGGATGGCCGATCGGAACGTCTCGTGCTCCATGAGCTCCAGGGCGACCATCCCGCTCTCGGCACAGATGCCGATCATGGTGTCCAGGTCGCGCTCCCTACCCATCTGCCAGGCATGCAGTGCCAGCTTCATGTGCGCCTCCTCCGTCCGCCGGGACCGTTGCGGCGCCTGCCGGCCGCCGCGCAGGCATGTTACACGACCCGCCGCACAACCGCCAGCCCGTCCGCTCTCGGTCTGTCCTGCAGAACGGCCTCTGAACTGCAGACGTACGCCGGCGCCGGATGTCCGGCCGGTGTCCATGCCGACGTTCTTTGCGGCTTTGCGCCTCTGCGCGGGAATCGTTGGCTCGTTCGTCGCCGTTCCCCATCCGCGTCCATCCGTGTCCAGATGCTGTTCGTCGGTGGTGTCGCCGATCTTCGCTCTGCCGTCCTTTGCGTCTCTGCGTGAGTGCGGACGTGGCTTCCGTGCCGTTTGACCTTCCGCGCCTTGTTCTGTTAGCCTTGCGGGCACACTCAAGAAGAGGCGACGAGTTCCCGTGAACCCCCTCGCGTTCGTCCAGAAGTGGCGCGGCGTGAACCTCTCCGA
>JAAYEJ010000056.1 GCA_012728835.1 Candidatus Brocadiaceae bacterium
CCAGGGCGGGCATCAGCATAGCGGCCAAGATAGCTATGATGGCTATGACCACCAACAGTTCGATCAGAGTAAAGGCCTTCTTCATCTTCACGTCCTCCCACTAAATCCGTTCGCTTCGACCCTTCTGTCCTGCGCGTTCATTCCCCTTCTCGGACCCGCCCCTCACCTCCTTTCCAGGCTTGCAGACCCATAGAGACATACGCACCTCGTTCTTTCGAGTGGCCACATGTTACCACCGCCCCCGCAAGTTGTCAAGCAAAAAAACAGGCCCCCGGCCGGCCCCCGCAGCACCCCGGCGGCCGCCCCCGGACCCCGCCGTCGGGCAGTTGAACCCCGCAGCCGCCAAGCCTATAATCGCCCGTCCGGACCCGCGCAGGCACCGCACGCTGACACAGAGGGGTACCCGATGGACGTTCATCCGACGAGCGCACGCACGGTCGTCGTCGGCTGCGGCGGGTGGGGCACGGCCCTGGCCGTCCTGCTCGACGCCGCCGGCCGGCGCGTCACGCTCTGGGGCGTTGACGCCGACTACATGCGCCGCGTCGCCGCAGAGCGCGCCAACCCCCTTTACCTGCCGGGGATCGCCATCGCGGAGTCCATCGGCGTCTCGGCCGACCTGGCCGAGTGCGTGCCGGATGCACACGTGCTTGTGCTGGCGACGCCGACGCCGTACCTGCGCACGGTCTGCACGCGGCTGGCGCCGCACCTGCGCCCGGAGCATCTGCTCGTCAACGTGGCCAAGGGCATCGAGGAAAGCACCCTGCTGCCCGGCAGCGGCGTCATCCGCGACGTCTGCGGCCCCGCCTGCGCCCTGGCCGGGCTGTACGGGCCCAGCCACGCCGAGGAGGTGGCCCGGGGGCGCCCGACGACCGTCGTCGCCACCAGTGACGACCTGCCGGTCGCCGAGACCGTGCAGGACCTGTTCATGGGGCCGGCCTTCCGCGTCTACACGAACACGGACATGATCGGCGCGGAACTCGGCGCCGCCTTGAAGAACGTGATCGCCATCGCCGCCGGCATCTGCGACGGCCTGGCCTTCGGCGACAACGCCAAGAGCGCCCTGCTGACGCGCGGCCTGGCGGAGATCGCCCGCCTGGGCGTGGCGATGGGCGCCCGGGCGGAGACGTTCGCAGGACTGACCGGCCTCGGGGATCTGATCACCACCTGCGTGAGCCCTTACGGGCGCAACCGCGCGGTGGGCATGCGCCTGGCCGCCGGAGAGCGGCTGGACGCCATCGTGGCGGGCATGGACCAGGTGGCTGAGGGCGTGCGCACCACGCGGTCCGTCTGCGCCCTGGCCGATCGCCACGGGGTGGACATGCCCATCAGCCGGGCCGTGCACGGCGTGCTGTTCGACGGACGGGACGCGCGCGAGGCGGCCATGGAGCTGATGGTCCGGGCCCCGCGGTCCGAACACGAAAAGGAGCCGCTGTGAGACGCCGCCCGGCGCTACCCATTGGGGGCCGGGGCGGGCGTCGGGCCCCTGGATAGGAGCATTCGCGATGGCAGGATCGACGGATCTGCGTAAGCGGTTGCTGGCGGAGGTGATGCGCATTCGGGCGGTGGACGTGCATTCGCACGTGCCGGCCGCACAGCCGCATGCCCGCACGCTGCGCGACCTGCTGGGCTACCACTACTACACCGAGCTGGCCCACAGCGCCGGGATGCCGCGCGACGCCCTGGCGCCCGAACGGCCCGACGGGCAGGTGATCCCCGAGATGGTGCGCGCCCTGGCCGCCATCGACAACACGGTCCAGTACGGCTGGCTGATCGAGCTGGCCCGGCAGTTGTTCGGCTTCCCGGACCGCCGCCTCACCGAGGCCAACTGGGAGGGCCTGGCCCGGTCTGTGGCCGCCGCCGCCGAGCGGCCCGGGCGGGCCGCCGAGATCATGGAGCAGTCGAACCTGGAGCGCGTCTTCCTGACCAACGAGGTGGACGAGGACCTGAGCGCCATCGACGGCCGCCTCTTCGTGCCCTCGCTCCGCGTCGACGGGCTGGTGCTGAAGCTGCACGAGCCGGAAGTGCGCGCGGCGCTCGAACGGGGCAGCGGCGTGGCCGTCGGGGACGCCGCCGGCCTGCACCGGGCGCTCGGGGCCGTGATGGACCGGTTCCGGGCGGCCGGCGCGCGCAGCGTCTCCATGTCGCTGCCGCCCGAGTTCCGGATGGTGGAGAGCACGCCGGAGGGGTTCGAGCGCGCCCTGGGCGCCGCCCTGCGCGGCGAGCCGGGCGAGGCGGCCCGGGAACGCGTGCTGCGCTCGGGGATGATGCGGGCGCTCTCCGGGCTGTGCCGGGACTTCGGGTTCCCGTTCCAGATCATGTACGGCGTCGAGCGCATGGCCTATCCGGCGGGCGTGCCGGCCGGCACGGACCTGCCGCGGGCGGGCGACACGCTGCGGGGGCTCCTGCCGCTGATGAACGAGTTCCCGGGCGTAACCTACTGCCTCTCGGTCCTGACCGACAGCCAGGCGCAGGAGCTGGCCGCCTACGGCTGGATCGTGCAGAACGTGGTGCTCAGCGGCCACTGGTGGTACCTGAACGTGCCGGCCTACATGGCGCGCAACCTGGCGGGGCGGCTCCAGTGCGTGCCCAAGACGAAGCTGATCGGCTACTACAGCGACATGTACAAGCTGGAGTTCGGCCTGGCCAAGTTCGACATGTACCGCCGCGTGCTGGCGGGCGTGCTGGCCGCAGACTTCGTCGAGGCCGGCCTGGGCACCGAGGAGGACGCCGTGCGGATCGCGCACCTGCTGCTGCGCGAGAACCCGAAGCGCATCTTCAGCCTGTGAGGCGACGCCGCATGAACGGGCAGACGCACGCAGGCCGCATGGTCGTGTTCTGCGGCATCGACGGCAGCGGCAAGGCGACGCAGACGCGCCTCCTGGCCGAGCGGGCGGAGGCGGCGGGCCGCCGCGTGCACACGATCTCCTTCCCGCGCTACGGGCAGGGGCTGTTCGCCAACCTGATCGAGAGCTACCTGCGCGGCGACTTTGCACCCCGCGCGGCCGACGTGGACCCGCGCCTGGCCGCCCTGCCCTACGCCATGGACCGCTGGCAGGCGGCCCCGCAACTGCGCCGGTGGCTGGCCGAGGACGCGCTCGTCATCTGCAACCGCTACACGGCCGCCAACATGGCCCACCAGGGCGCCAAGCTGCCCCGCGCCGAAGACCGTGCGGCCTTCTACCGCTGGGTGGCCGACCTCGAATACGACGCGCTCGGCCTGCCGCGCCCCGACGCCCAGATACTGCTGGACCTGCCCCCGGGCGTCGCCGCCGGGCTCGTGCGCGGGCGCGACCGGCAGGCCGGCCAGACCGTCCAGGGCGACATCCACGAGGCGGACGCAGGGTACCTCCAGGCGACAGCCCGCGCATACGCCGAGGTGGCCGCCGGCACGCCGGGCCCGTGGCTTGCCGTCCAATGCGTCCGCGACGGCCGGCTGCTGAGCCCCGATCTCATCGCCGAACACGTCCGGGCTTCCCTGCTCCGGGCGGTGCCGGGTATACTATAGCAGCCCGTGTTGAGGGAACCCGCGCAGAGGAAGGGAACACATGAAACGCCATGCCTGGATCCTGACGGCCGCTCTCCTGGCCCTGTCCGGCTGCCTCTTCCGACCCGACACGGTGCCCCTGAAGCCGGCGGACCTGACGCCCGTCGCCGGCCCCCGGGATGCCGGCATCTGGGGCGCGGTGGATGCGGCCCTGCCGGTGGAGGAATCGCCCCGGACGCGCTACCTGAACGCCTCGGACGCGCGCCGGTGCCCGAAGCTGAACCTGCTGACCGAGACGGGCGGAGACATCAAGCTCCGGCCGGGCGAGAGGGGATTCGCCGAACGCGGCACGGTCACCCTGGTGGTCTTCTGCCAGCTCGAGGTGGGCGAAGGGCGCGCCGCCGCACAGCACGTCAGCGACCTGGTGAGCAAGTACGGCCGCTACGGCGTCCGCGCCGTCGGCATCGTGCCCCGAACCCCGCGGTCCCTGGAACTCGCCCGCGTCTTCCCCGACCGCATGGGCCTCCAGTTCCCGATCTACTTCGACGTTCTGAAGGGCCTGAAGGCGATGCGCAAGGCGGTCGGCGCCGACGACGAACTCAGCAAGCTCGTGGCGATCTTCATCGTGGACCGTGAGCAGCGCGTGCGCTTCTACCGGGGCGAGTTCCCCTTCGTGGAGCAGGTCGGAGGCCGCAGGGGCACGCAGCCCGTGCGCCGCCTCGGCCAGCACGACGAGGTGCTGCCGTCGGGCGCCGTGACGCTCGTGGAGAGCACCCCGGAGGGCCGCCGCGTCGAGGACTACCTGCGGATCATCCTCAGCGAGTCCTACTGACCCCCGCCCCCGGGCCGTCAGCGCGTCGCGCGCTCGAAACGGGCCATCACCTGGCCGCGCCGGAACACGGTCACACGCCCGGTCGACTCCGAGATCACGACCGAGACCGCCTGTGTGCTCAGGCTGATCGCCAGGGCCGCCGCGTGCCGCGCCCCCAGGCCCGACTGCAGCCCCGGCGCCGCGTCCTCCGCCCGGATGTAGGCGCCGAAGGCCATGATCACGCCGTCGCCGCGGATCAGGCAGGCCCCGTCGATGCGCGAGAACTCCTTGATGGTCTCCTCCAGGCCCGGATCCAGCACGTTGCGCTCGTTCTCGGCGTAGCCCCGGAAAGGGTTGATGACGAGCTGGTAGCAGCGCCTCTGCACGTTCGGGTAGTCGCCCAGGATGAACGTCGTGCCCAGGGGCCGGCCCTCGCGCCCCTCGCGCGCCAGCGCAGCCGCGAGCCCCAGCACGCGGTCGAAGACGTGCGGGCGGATCCTGCCGGCCTCCAGCTCCGAGAGCAACGACACCAGCACGTCGAACCGCCGCCCCACGTCCACCGCCTCGACCACGTCCATGCGGCCCGCCTCGCCCGACAGGCACACCACGGTGTCCTCGCCCGCGATCAGCCCCTGGGAGAGCGCGAACAGGAACGCCAGCCGGACGCGGTGCTCGCGCCGCAGCCCGTAGCCGGGGGTGACCAGCAACGTCGCCGCCTCCAGCCCCTCCGGCAGTTGCGCGCGGGGATCGCTGCAGACGACCAGCAGCGGCACCTCGCCCTCCCCGCCCTCCAGCAGCCGCAGGTCCAGGCCCTCCTCGGCGATGATCATCAGCCGCGCGGCGCGCGCCTCCCGCGCCAACGACCGGGCATGCCGCAGCATCGTCCGCGAAACGCCCAGCGCCACGTGCCCGACGGCGGCCGACGCCGCATCCTCACGCGGAGGCGACTGCAGGATATCCCACACCTCCTCGGCCGACGCCGCCCGCCTGATGCCCTCCAGCACGGCCGGGCGGCGCAGGGCGTTGGCCACGTCGGCCAGCATCGCCACGTGCTCGTCGCCGTGCTCGCGTCCGCACACGCTCAGGATGACCAGGTTCACGCGCTCGCCGCCGGGCGAGTCCCACGGCACGCCGTCGGGGCTGAACCCCACGGCCACCAAGGGCTTGCCGTAGCCGGGCAGGAAGGCGTGCGGCAGCGCGATCCCCGGGGCGATGCGCGAACTGAGCAGACGCTCGCGTGCGTCCAGAGCCCCCATCACCGCCTCGACGTCCACCTGCCCCTCGCCGGCTCGAAGCACCTCCAGCATCTCCCGCAGGACGCCCGGCTTGGACGAAGACCGCAGGAACACCGTGCGCGCCCGCGTGACGTAGTCGCTCAGCGGCATCGAGACCCTCCCGGCCCGGCCCCGCCTATCCGACCGTGCCGACCTGCCAGAGGACGTAGCTCAACGACGCGATGAGGACCAGGAGGAGCACGTTCTCGACCAGGTAGATCTGAGCGCGTCGGCCCTCCGACCGCAGGCGCCCGTGCAGGAAGAAGCGGCAGAACAGGTAGAGCCCCCCGGCCGTGTAGCCCAGGGCCAGTCCGGCCCCGTGCGCGCCCGTCACGGTGGCAGTGCCGCCCTTCAGACCCGGCAGGAACGTGTGCCCCCACCAGAGCGCAATGAGCCCGTACAGGGCCGATACAGTGCCCACCCCCAGCCCGATGACGTACTGCCGGAACCAG
>JAAYEJ010000057.1 GCA_012728835.1 Candidatus Brocadiaceae bacterium
AACTGACCGAACCGGGGGTGCCCTGATGCGCATCGCCATCGCCCCCTTCTTCCTGCAGAGCCTGCGCAGCGATGCCCGTTCGGGCAAGACCTACCTCGTGCGCGCCGTCATGGCGGCGTTCCTGCTGCTGATGCTCGTCTCCGTTCATGAGCGATGGCAGTACGTCGCCGCGCCGGGGCTGGACCTGTTCTCGAGCATCGTCTGGACGACGGCGTTCATCACCTGCCTGGCGGGCCCGTTCTACTTCGCCTCGGTGATCACGGAGGAGAAGGAGAACAAGACGATCGGCCTGCTGAAGATGACGGCGCTCCGGCCGGCGTGGATCCTGATGGGCAAGTCCACCAGCCAGATGATCGCCGCCGGCATGCTGCTGCTGACCCAGGTGCCGCTCGTCCTCCTGTCCGTCACGCTGGGCGGCGTCTCGCTGCGGCAGATCGCGGCGGCCTACTGCGCGCTGGCCGCCCATCTGGTCCTGGTGGCCAACCTGGGCATGCTCTTCTCGACCCTCGGGCGCACGCTCAAGCGCGCCGTCACGGGAACCAGCGTCTGCCTGCTCGGTTTCTTCCTTCTCGTCCCCCTCGGGCAGCACATGCTCGGGAATCTGGTAGGCAGGGGCAGTCTGAGCGCCAGCGGCCTCGTCTACCGGACGCTGGAGCCCCTCCTGCGGTGGGCAAACGACTCCTCCGTCTTCACGCGGGGCCGGGAGGTGCTCTCGACGGGTTTCAGCGGTTCGCCCATCGGATTCCAGGTGCTGACGAACCTGGGCGCAGGGGGCGTGTTCTTCCTGCTGGCGTGGGCCGTCTTCGACCGATGCACGCGCGACCACCAGGCGGGCACCCCGGGACGGGGCCTGCTGTTCATGCGCACGTCGCGCCTGCGCGGCTTCGGCGCCGGCCGGGCCTGGCGCAGCGCGCTCGTCTGGAAGGACTACCACTTCCTCGTCGGCGGCAAGGGCTTCGCCCTGGTCAAGTTCCTCCTGCTGGGCGCCCTGCTGGGCGGCATCTACCTCCTCCAGCGCCTCTCCGGCTACCCGCCCAACGCCGAGGAGTTCGGCGACATGACCTTGGGCATCATGATCGCGATCATCGCCCTGCAACTGGTCGCCTTCCATGAGCGCATCCTGGGCAGCGAGCGCCGGTGGCACACGCTCCCGAACCTGCTCATGCTCCCCTGCTCGGCCTGGGGGCTCGTCTGGCGCAAGCTGCTCGGGTGCCTGTTGGGCCTGCTGCCCGACCTGCTCTGGTTCGGCTTCGGCGCGCGGCTGCACTTCGACGGGCTGGTTGATCTGCTGGAGGAGGTCCTGAGCGAACCGGGGGCGTGGTACGCCCTCGGCGCCTACGCCGTGCTGCTCCAGCTCGCCCTCTACCTGCCGCTGCGCGTGCGCCGGGGCGCCCTGCTGCTCGCATTCGTCCTGTGGATCGCGGGCCTTCACGCAGGGGCCGCGATCGTTATGTCACTGACAGGGGGATACGGCAGCGAAGACACGTTCCTCGGCCTGCTCGCCGCGTTGGTGTTCGCGCTGGCCGTCTTCCTGCACTGGCGCACGATGCGACGCCTCGTCCGCCAGGGTGGTGCGGAGTAGACGCCGAACCGAACCGGCCGGGGTCATCTGCTGAGCCGGTGGAGGTCGTCGTCGCTGAAGCCCAGGCCCCGAAGCCGCTCTTCCGTGAAACCGAAGGCCTCCAGTTTCTGCAGGCTGAGCAACCCCGCGGCAAGCACCTCCTCGCGGAACGTCGCCCTGCGTGCGCCCCGCCGCTCGGGATCGAGCAGGCGGAAGGGGATGTCGTGGGGCTGCTCCACGCAATCGGAGAAGTCCTGGGCCTCTTCCCAGCTGATGCCGCCCTGGTCGGCCCCGTCGAGGCCCACACTGTAGATGGTCAGGCCCGCGTCGGCGCGCGCCCACCGCAGCGGCCCGCCCGTGAAGGGATCGGAGGGCAGCTCGTCCAGGATCCCCGGGACGAGCTGCCCCGGCGAGTCCGGCCAGCGCCCGTGCGCCATGCGCCACTGTTCGGCCGCCAGCGCCACGCGCGCCACACGCAGATGCGCGATCAGCTTCGCCTCCTCCTCGCCCACCATGGTGAGTGCGGGCAAAACCCTCCCGGTCAGTGGGTAACGCCACGCGCCCGCCTCCGTGAGCGCCGTTTCGACCTCCGAACCTACCCGCCTGCCTCCCTCCACCCGTTCCTCCAGGGGCAGACGGCAGACGTCGATCTGCGCATCCATCAGACGGTGGAAGAAGAGCGCGTCCTTGATCCGCCAGATCGGCGCGAGGGCGTAGATGAGGATCACGATGTCCTCTTTGGTGTCCCATCTGTCGACGAACTCCATGAACAGCAGATCCGCAAGGTCGCTGCCGGAGGCCTCGACGAGGCTGTGGTGGCCCATTGCCCGCGCGGCGATGAGAACCGTTTCCAGCCGGCTCTCGCCCTCGATCGCCCGGAGTGCCTCTCGCAGCGTCGTCAGGCTCTCTGCCGGCACCTCGCAGAGCGCCAGGCTGTGTTCGAGGCCGCCCAGCGCGATCCAGCACGCGGCGACACCGACGAGCCATTCGCTCTCGAAGGGCCACTCGCCGACCGACCGCGGGATCACCAGCCCGTCCGCCGTGTATTCGGCCGCTGCGCGGCCGTCGCCGTTCTCTGCGCACAGGACGGCGGCACGTCTGCTGAGCCGCGCGGCCTGGCGCAGCCCGGGGAGGTACCGCATCTCAATGGCCCACGGCGAGCCCGAGGCGTCGACGGGGTAGGCGCCAACGGGCAGGGCGGCGGCCCGGCGGATCATCGCGAGCGCGCCGGCGCGCGCCTCGACGTGCTCGCGCATCATCTGACGTCTTTCGTCCGACCAGCGCACGCCGAGTTCGTTCGGCGGGTCAAACTCGTCGATCACGCCGGGCCGCTCGCCCTCGCCGGAGCCGACGGACTCCAGCTCCCACAGCGCGTCCAGGATCGCGTCGGCCGAGCACTCGGGGGGAGCGGCCTGCCAACGCCTGTCCAGGAACTCATCGAACGTCACCGGCTGCCCCTTCGCACGGTTGGCGGCGATCCGGGCGTCGAGCCTCCGGTGCAACGCCGCATCCCAGGCCCAGAGGCCGGCGATGAGCGCCATCAGCAGCGCCACGCAGACCGCCAGGACGACCCAGCAACCCGACCGCCGCCTCGGCTCCTGCCTGTCGACGTCCATCCCGTGTCCCCTCTTCCTCGGTGCATGAGAAGCGCCGCCGGCGCCCGGGCCGCCGGCTCCCAACAGCAGATACGCACCATCATGTGGATTATAATGAGAAGGCGAAGCCCCCGCACCCCCGAAATGCGCAGCGATGGGAGGCACGCCCGCCGGATACGTGGCCGGCGGGCAAACGACTTGCGTTCCATATGCCGGACCCGTTCTAATGTCGTCATCGAGCGCCGGCCGGCCGAGGCGCGCCCGTGACACTGGCAGGAGGAGGATGGACGATGGGTGCTGCGGATCAGGAAGAGGGTGGGATGGTTGAGCCGCAGGAGGAGCAGGGCCTGAAGAGGGAACGAGAGGTCGTTCAGACGCCGGTCGTGGGCTGCATCGACTGGACGCTGGACCGACTGCGCTTCTTCCAGAGCCACGAGGGGCTCTTCGAGCGCATCCGAACGTTGCTCGTGACGGTGGGCCTCTGGGCCAGCCTGGGTGTCGGCGCCCTGGCGCTCCTGTTCGGCATCGTGGAAGCCTTCCGGTGGAAGAGCTTCTACCCGGTGTGGATGGGTCTGGGCGGGGTGCTGGCCATGGTCGTCGTTCACTACTGTGCGGCCAGGTTCGTCGGGGCGGGCCGTCGCATCATCGCCGAGCAGCCGCAGCGCATGTCCTCCGGGGCGGTGCTGGACTGCCTGGGGTTGCTGGCCGTTCTGCTGGCCATCACGGGCGTCATCGCCGGGGTGACCGGAGGCGGCTGGCTGCCGGTGATCATCGCGTGCGCACTGGCCGTCGTAGCCCTGTTCTGCCTCAACCCCAGGGAGATGGTCAACACCGAGATCGTGGCGGAGAACGTGTCGGCCGGCGAGACCGGCCTCTCGATCCTCACGTTTGGGATCCGCTGCGTGCTCGCCGCCGCGCCCCTGCTGTTCGGGATCGGCCTGGCCGTCTGCGCCGTGTGGGGGGTGGTGGGCATGATCAGCGCGTGGGCGGGCAAAGGTTTCGGCCTGGCGGAGGCCCTCGCCGGGGCCGTCGTGCTCGCGCTGCTGCCCCTGATCACGTACGTGTTCTACCTGTTCTACATGATGGCGGTCGACTTCTACCTGGCCGTCCTGCGCACGGCGGAGAACACCCGGCGGGACTGATTCCGGCCGCGGCCCGGGTCGCCGACGCGGGCCGAGATGCGTCGCCGGCGTGTTCGGAAGGACCGCGGCGGCATCGCATGGGGCGGAGTGCCCGGAGACGTGCGGGCACTCCGCCCCCGTCTTTCGGCGGCCGTGCATTCGACGGGACGGCGGGGGGTTCGATACCATGCGGGTGTACGGCTGTCCCGCTTCCGGTTGCCAGACACAGGTGCCCCATGGCCGATGCGAAGCCGAACGTCCTGTTCATCCCGATTGACGACCTGCGTCCACAGCTCGGGTGCTACGGTCGCCTGCAGATGGTGACCCCGCACATCGACGCGCTGGCCGGGGAGGGCACGCTCTTCGAACGCGCCTACTGCCAGGTGCCCGTCTGCGGCGCGACCCGTGCGAGCCTGCTGACGGGCGTGCGCCCCACTCGGGACCGGTTCGTCACGTTCTCCACCTGGGCGGACGAGGATCTGCCCGGCGCGCTGACGCTGCCCGAGCACTTCCGCACGCACGGCTACGCGACCCTCTCGGCGGGCAAGGTCTTCCATCACCCCCCGGACTGCGCCGAGCGCAGTTGGAGTGAGGCGCCGTGGTACTTCCATGGCCCCGGCGAGGACTGGCGGAACTACCTCCTGCCAAAGAGCCTCCAGGCCGGCCCGCGCGGCCCGGGTGCCCCGTTCGAATGCGCCGACGTGCCCGACAACGCCTACTTCGACGGCCGCACGGCCGACCAGGCGATCCGGCAGTTGCGGCGGCTGAAGGACGGCGGCCAACCGTGGTTTCTGGCCTGCGGCTTTGTCAAACCGCACCTGCCCTTCAACGCCCCGAAGCGCTACTGGGACCTCTACCGGCGCGAAGACGTGGACCTGGCCGACAACCCGTTCCCGCCGGAGGACGCGCCCGGCGAGGCCCTGCACGACTGGGGGGAGTTGCGCAAGTACCTGGGCATACCGGCCGAAGGTCCGCTCTCGGACGACATGGCCCGGGGCATGGTCCACGGCTACTACGCGGCCACGAGCTATGCCGACGCGCAGGTCGGGAGCGTCCTGGCCGAGCTGGACCGGCTCGGCCTGTCCGAGAGCACGATCGTCGTCGTCTGGGGCGACCACGGCTGGCAGCTGGGCGAACACGGCCTCTGGTGCAAGCACTGCAACTTCAACACATCCCTGAACGCCCCTCTGATCGTGCGCGCGCCCGGCATGCGCCGGGGCGGCCGCTGCACAGCCCTGACGGAGTTCCTGGACGTCTACCCCACTCTCTGCGAACTCGCCGACCTTCCGCTGCCGGACCACCTGGACGGCTCGTCCTTCGCGTCCTTCCTGGATTCGCCGCAGCAGCCGGGGAAGGAAGCGGTCTACAGCCGCTACAACGCCGGCGATTCGGTGCGGACCGACACGCACCTCTACACCGAATGGACGGACGACGAAGGCCGGGTGGCCGCGCGCATGCTGTACGACCACAACGTCGACCCCGACGAGAACCGCAACCTGGCCGCGCGGCCGGAGAACGCGGCGCTGGTCGCTCAACTGGCGGCCATGCTCGAACGGATCCGCCAGGACGCCCGCTCCTCGTAGCGCTCGCGCCACCTCAGGCACCGGCGCCGGGGAGTCGTGCCCGCCGTCCTTGCGAAGAACCGGGCGCCGCCGTATGATGCCGCGACGGGGCGGTATCCTGCGAAACCCGAAGGGAGTCTGACAGTGGACAAGGTCAAACTGGGCGTGATCGGCTGCGGCGTCATGGGCGTTCGGCATCTGGCGGCTGCGGCAAGGTCGGAGCACGCAGTGCCGTTCGCGGCGGCCGACCTCATGAGGGAACGCGCCGAGGCCGCCGTCAAGGAGCACGGCGCCGAGCGCGTCTACACCGACGGGCGCGATCTGATCGCCGACGAGGATGTTGACGCCGTCGTGTTCGCCGCGCCGGCCGCCCATCGGGACGCCCTGGTGATCGAGGCGCTCAAGGCCGGCAAGCACGTGCTGATCGAGAAGCCCGTGGCGATGAACGCGGACGTCGTCCGGCGGATGATCGAAGCGCGCGGCGACAGGGTGGCCGCCTGCTGCTCGTGCCGGTTCCACGCCTACGCATCCGCCCGCGCGGCGGCCGCTTTCGTGTCCACCGGCGCCCTGGGCGACCTGCGGGTCATCCACTGCCGCGCCTTCACGCCCGCCCGCGGCACGCCGAAGAAGATGCCGCCCGTCTGGCGCCTCGTCAAGGCCCTCAACGGCGGCGGCATCATGGCCAACTGGGGCTGCTACGACCTGGACTACCTGCTCGGCGTCTGCGGGTGGAAGCTCGAACCGCGGCTCTGCCTCGCGCAGACCTGGCAGGTGCCGCCGGCCTCGCGGCCGAATGTTGCCGAGGGGTCCGACGCCGAGACGCATGCCGTGGCCCTTGTGCTCTGCGAGGGCGGCACGGTCATCAGCTTCGAGCGCGGCGAGTACATGCCGCACCCGGATTCCGCCGTCTGGGAGGTCGTCGGCACGGACGGCTCGATCGCCCTGCACATGCTCTACAAGGACGAGAAGGTCATCCGCCACGACGCCGCGACGCCCGAGACGGGCCTCGTGAGCCAGGACATCTGGAGTGGCACGGAGACCTGGGCGGAGATGCAGGGCTTCGAGACGCTCGACTTCGCCGAGGCGATCGTGACGGGCCGCGCGCCGCAGACGACGCTCGAAAAGGCGCTCATCGTCCAGCGCATCACGGACGCCATCTACAGGTCCGCGGATACCGGCAAGGCCGTCGAGGTCTGACGTCTGTCTTGCTATGGAGCAACGATCAACGCGCCCCAGGAGAAGTCCGCTTCCTCGTTGCTGCGCGGCCGTGGCGTGAGCGCGTCTTTCAGCCGCAGCCCGACTTTCACCGCCCGTTGAAACAGGGCGACAGAGTGAGAAACAGGCTCGGGACCGGCAGGAATCCTCTCGGGGGGAGTCTCGGAGAGTGCTGATCTCGCACTGCTGCCGGCGGACGCCATTCGCGGCCGCTCAATAGTCCGTCACAAGCAGCCGTTGAAAGCCCGCGTCGGGCGGGCGTATCATGGCGCGCCTGTCGCCTCCGGCGCCCGCCGGGGAGGCTATCTTATCGCAGAGGATGCCATGCTGAACCCCAGGATCGAGACATCGCGCCAGGCCGCCCTGGACCTTCTGAAGCCATCGAAGAAGGACCTCGAGCACGGCCTGGAGCTTCATGCGGACTCACTGGTCATCGAGTCGTACGGCCTGGCGCCCCGCGCCGCCATGGACGGCGATGCGCTCCGGGCCGAGATCGAGGACGGCGCTCCGGCCGCCGAAGTGCGCGAGATGATGGAGCAGCAGTACATGACCCGCATGGTGACCGACGCGCACGAGCGCGCCGAGTATGCTGAGACGTGGGAGGCGGCGGGCGTAACGTGCATGCTGGCCGCCGCGGGCGAGGAGTGCCAGTCCGCGCTGCGCATCCTCCGGCGCCTCGCCCACTACACCTTTGCCGCCGACATGAGCGACGTGATCGACCGGGCCGTTACGCCGGACGACATCGTGGCCGCGAAGGAGAAAGGCCGCCCGTGCCTCTACCTGACGGCCAACGGCGTGCCGCTCACCGAGAGATGGGAGTCCGTCGAGGAGGAACTGACCTACATCCGCATCTTCTTCGAACTCGGCGTGCGCATGATGCACCTGACCTACCAGCGGCGCAACATGATCGGCGACGGCGCGGGCGAGCCGAGCAACGCCGGCCTGAGCGACTTCGGCCGGGCCGTCGTCGCGGAGATGAACCGCGTCGGCGTCATCGTCGACGTCGCGCATTCCGGCTGGCAGACGGCCCTGGAGGCCGCCCGAGCCAGCAAAAAGCCGATGGTGGCCAGCCACACGAGCTGCGCCGCGCTCTTTCCGCACATCCGCTCGAAGCCGGACGAGGTCATCCGCGCCATCTGCGACACCGGGGGCTACATCGGCATCGTGGCCGTGCCCGGCTTCCTCGGAGGCAGCGACGACCTCAACGCGATGCTCGACCACATCGATTACGTCGTCAGGACCTTCGGCGCCGAACACTGCGCGATCGGCATGGACTTCTGCGCCACCGCATCGACGTACCACTCGGAGCTGAAGAAGATGGGCAGGCTCCGGGAGCGCCGCCGATGGCGCTGGCTCTGGCAGCCCGGCCCGACGGGCAGCCCACCGGACCACGAGATGCCCGGCATGGCAAGCTGCTACTGGACGAACTGGCCCTACATCACCGTCGGACTCGTCCAGCGCGGCCACTCCGACGACGACATCCGCAAGATCATCGGCGGCAACGTGCTGCGCGTCGCGCGGGCCGTCTTCCCGAGCGATCGGATCGTCAAAGCCAACGGAAGAGCGGGCGAGCGATGCTGAACCCCAAGATCGAGAAGGCCCGACAGGCGGCGCTGGATGTTCTGAAGCCCTCGGCAAAGGACCTGGAGCACGGCCTGGCGCTGCACGGCGAGTCGCTCGTGATCGAGTCCTACGGCCTGCCGCCGCGGGCCGCCCCGGACGCCGATGCGCTCAACGCGCTCGTCGAGGCCGGAGCGTCGCCGGGTGAGGTCAGCGCCGAAATGACGGACATGATCCTGACGCGCATGGTCACGGACGCCCGCCAGCGGGCGGAATACGCCGAGGCGTGGGAGGCGGCCGGCGTCACCTGCATGCTCACCATGGCCGGACAGGAGTGCCAGTCGCCGCTGCGCCTGCTCCACTGCCTGGCCCACATGACCTTCGCCGCCGACACGAGCGGCGTCGTGGAGCGCGCGCCGAGACCCGAGGACATCCTCGCCGCTCACCGGGACGGCCGCCGGTGCTTCTACATGACGGCCAACGGCGTGCCGCTCACGCAGCGCTGGGAATCGGTCGAGGAGGAACTGACCTACATCCGCGTCTTCTTCGAACTCGGCGTGCGCATGATGCACCTGACCTACCAGCGGCGCAACATGATCGGCGACGGCGCCGGCGAACCGAGCAACGGAGGCCTGAGCGACTTCGGCCGGGCCGTCGTCGCGGAGATGAACCGCGTCGGCGTCATCGTCGACGTCGCACACTCCGGCTGGCAGACGGCCCTGGAGGCCGCGCGGGCCAGCGAGAAGCCCATGGTGGCCAGCCACACGAGTTGCGCCGCGCTCTTTCCCCACGTGCGCGCCAAGCCGGACGAGGTCATCCGCGCCATCTGCGACACGGGCGGCTACATCGGCATCTACGCCGTACCCGGCTTCCTCGGCGGCAGCGACGACCTTGCCGCCATGCTCGACCACATCGACTACGCGGTCAAGACTTTCGGAGCGGACCACGTCGCCATCGGCATGGACTGCTGCGCCACCGCGTCGGACTACCACACGGAGCTCCGGAAGATCGCCTCGCCGAAGTCACGCCGGGGCTGGCGCTCCCTCTGGCAGGCCGGCCCGACGGGCAGCGCGCCGTCGCACGACCTGCCGGGCAACGCAGGCTGCCAGTGGACCAACTGGCCGTACATCACCGTCGGGCTGGTCCAGCGCGGCCATTCCGACGACGACATCCGCAAGATCATCGGCGGCAACGTGCTGCGCGTCGCGCGGGCCGTCTTCCCGAGCGACCGGATCGTCAAGGCGTAGATTGCTGGAGGCGTGCTATGCAGGTGGACAGAGAGCGGCTCTGGGAGCATGAGAAGGTCCTGTGTGTGGAGATCGGCCCCCGATTGAGCGGCACGCCCGCCGACGAGCGGACGGTCGAGTACATCGCCGCGCACTTCAAGCGGTGCGGGGCCGAAGTGGAGGTTCAGGATTACGATTGCCCGGGTTGGGAGCACGAGGGCACGGAGTTGACGCTGCTGGCCGAGGGCGGGCCGCAGGCTCTCCCGGCGTTTGCGCAGACGTTCTCGGAAGCGTGCGACGTCGAGGCCGAACTGGCCGTCGTCGGCACCCGCCACGAGTTGGAGTTCCGCCCCGACCTCGAAGGCAAGGTCATCGTGCTCGAAGGCGAGGTGGGCGGCCCGCAGGCGGCGAACCGCAACTCGACGCTCCTCGCCGTCGAGGAGCGCAAGCCGCTCGCCATCATCGTCGTCGACCAGATCGACGACGTCTCGACCAAGCTGCTGCGCGACCCGTTCCTGCGCGTGCCCGGCGCCGCCGTGGGGCCGTCGGTCGGCGCCGTACTCAAGCGGAACGCGGGCCGCCTCGCGCGGCTGCGCATCCGGGCGCGCCGCTACGATTCGACCAGCCACAACGTGATCGGCCACCTGCCGGGCTCCGAGCCGGGCCGCATCGTCATCGGCGCGCACTACGACACGGCGGCCGAGTCGCCCGGCGCCGGCGACGACGGCGGCGGCACGGCGGCCGTCCTGGAGCTTTGCGAAGTCTTCTCCGGCGCGCGGGAACGCCGCCTGGGCATCGACTTCATCGCGTTCGGCGCGGAGGAGTACGGGCGCCACCTGCGCGCGCTCGGCAGCGTGGAGTACGTCCGCCGCCACTGGGCCGAGGTGCTGCAGACGCAGGCGATGCTCCAGG
The DNA here is from genome assembly GCA_012728835.1 of Candidatus Brocadiaceae bacterium. Taxonomy (NCBI): domain Bacteria; kingdom Pseudomonadati; phylum Planctomycetota; class Candidatus Brocadiia; order Candidatus Brocadiales; family Candidatus Brocadiaceae; species Candidatus Brocadiaceae bacterium. The sequence continues at coordinate 10,753 of JAAYEJ010000057.1, forward strand.
CCGACGGCATCGGCATCGCCGGCGCCGGCATCAGCGCGCACGTCATGGGCTGGCACCCGGCGCAGGCAGAGCAGATCCTGCGCATTCTGGCCCAGATCCCCGACTGCGCAGCCGACCAGAAGCCGGAGACGGGCTCCGACCACGTGCCGTTCTACCTGCACAACGTCCCGGCCATCCTCTTCGGCTGCGTCCGGCGCGGGCTGCCCATCCACTCGGCGGCCGACACGATCGACAAGATGGGCCGCGACGACCTGGCCGCCGCGGCGCAGGCCATCGGCGCCGTCGCCGAGCACCTGACCCGCACGCTGCGAGACTGAATGGAATGGACTCCACCGCGGAGGACGCAGAGGCCTGCCCGCCGGGGTGGGACGCAGAGAATGGAGTGCCCCGCGCCGTTTCTGGGCCTGTGCGTCCTCTGCGGTGATCTTGGGTTCGTCCTGACTGAAGAGGAAGGAAGACGATGAACGCCGTCCCGATCACGTCGGAATACGTCGCTGGCGCCGTCTCGCTCGAACAGGGCGACGGCTGGATCAGGCCCTGGCGGCTCGTCCACGCGGAAAAGGAACTCTTCTACCCCGAGGACGGGCTGACGTTCAACGCCGGCAAGACGCCGGGCGTGCGCGTGCGCTTCAAGACGAGCGCCCCCGCCGTGACGCTGCACGTCGAGCCGGGCGAGGGCGTGCGCCCCTTCGACCTGACCCACGGTGCCGACCTGCTCCAGACCGTCCGCCTGCCCGCCGGGCAGGGGGCCGTCGAGTTCACGGGCCTGGGCAATCGGCCCCGCGCCTTCGAGATATGGCTGCCGCAGGACCACCCCGTCGCGCTGCGCAGCATCGGCGTGCCGGACGGCAAGACGATCCAGCCGGCGGCGGCCGACCGGCGCCCGCGCTGGATCGCGTACGGAAGCTCCATCACGCAGTGCGCCGGCGCGCACAGCCCGTCCCGCACCTGGCCGGCCACGACGGCGCGGCTGCTCGGCCTCAATCTCACCTCGCTCGGTTACGGCGGGCAGTGCCACTGCGATCCCATCGTGGCGATGATGATGCGCGACCTGCCGGCCGACGTCATCACGATGAAGCTGGGCATCAACATCATGGGCGCCAGCTCGCTCGCCGTGCGTTCCTACCAGCCGGCCGTGATCGGCACGGTGCGCACCGTGCGGCAGAAGCACCCGACGACGCCCATCGGCATCATCACCAGCATCATCTCGCCGCCGCGCGAGACGAAGCCGAACTCCGTCGGCATGACGCTCACGCTCTTCCGCGAGCACACGACGGAGGCGGTGCGCCGGCTGCGCGACTGCGGCGACGAGCACGTGCACCTCTTCAGCGGGCTGGACCTCTTCGGAGAAGGCGACCTGTCGCACCTGCCGGACGCCCTGCACCCGGACGGCGATGGCTACGAGCTGATGGGCCGGCGTGCGGCGGAGACGTTCCTGCCGGCGCTCCTCGCCGACCGGCCGTAGCGGCCGGCGGCTTCAGGCGGAGACCGATGCCGATGGCGAGGCCCCGAGGACGGGGCTCAACGAGCCCGCAGGCAACGCCCCCCCGGGGTGCGCGGGCGGTTCAGAAAGCGGGCGTGGCACCCTGTGTGAGGATGCGCAGGGCCGAGGAAAGGCCGTCGACGGTCGCCTCGCCCAGGATCACGGCGATGAAGAAGTAGCGTGCCGAACGCAGGGTGCGCCCGCCGGTGAACTTCATGATGGACACCTTGGTGACCCAGCCGAGGAAGAACGGCAGCCAGAGCCGGTGGGCGTTCCAACTGCTGCAGGTCAGCAGGCCCAGCCCATGGATGGGCCACCAGTAGAAGCGTGCCCGCAGGAACATCAGCACGCTCATGGCGCCCGCGCCGATGGCCAGCGGGCCCCAGTAGAGCTTGTCGTACTGCCCCGCGCCCCGGATGATGTTCTCGGCGGCGGCGAAACGCCACTGCGGCTCGCGCACCGCCGCCCACGAATCGACCATGTTCAGCCCGCCCATCGAGTAGGCCGTGCTCAGCAGCCCGTAGGTCGAGCAGGCCATCGCCACCAGGAACGCCAGCACCAGGGCCGGCAGGAGCAGACGACGCCGGTTCTTCGGGAAGACCTCCGCGATCCGGAACGCGTTGATGGCCATCGGCGCCAGGTAGCCGGAACTGCCGGAGACGAAGAGCGTGTCCTGCAGCGACGTGATCACCGCACCCGGGGCCGTCATCCCATACCCGCCGCTCAGGCCGTGGACCATGCGGGGGAGCTGCCAGATGGTGCGCCCGCTGTAGAGGCCGGCCTGCGCCACCATGCGGGCGTACACGATGCACCAGCACATGATCATCGAGAGGCTCAGGGCCGTCCACAGCCAGCTCATGCCCAGCCACAGGTACCACGCCACGCACCCGGCCAGGGACAGAATCAGTCCCCATGCCCCCAGGCGGTAGGACACGGGCTCCTCGCAGTCGTCGGCACTGCGTATCCCGAACGCCTTCAGGAAGACGGCCGCCAGATGCCGCCGGGCCATGACCAGCAGGCCGACGGTGAACGCAATGTAGGCGCCGGCCTGCTGCCAGCCCATCAGGTTCCCATAGGTCCCCCCGTATCCGGACAGCCGCAGCCAACTGACCGCCTGAAGCTCCCACCGAGCCACCCAGAAGAAGAACCACACGCTGAGCGACACGTCGGCCGGCACCAGGAACGCGAACCCCACCGCCTGGGGCCAGAACTCGAAGTTGTCGAAGCTCATGGCCGCCAGCGGGGTCAGGGAGAAGACGTCCTTCATCGGGACCGCGAGGGGCATCGCCCGATCGGCCCCGAAGAACAGCGGCAGGGCGCGCAGGAAGCGAAGCCCCAGAGTCAGGACCAGGCCGAGGAGGAAGCCCTTCTGACGGAACAGGTTCGGCAGCCATCCGCCCGTCGCGCTCCCCTCCGTGAACTCGAGGGGAACGCGTGCGAGGGGAAACATCAGGCGCTCCGACTCCGTCCACTGGCGCCGCAGCACGCCCATGGCGAAGAACACCGCCAGCGCCATCAGCAGGAAGAAGGACGACCAGGCCGCCAGCGGCCTCGCCCAGAACTGCCAGGGCACCCGGCCGCCGCTGCCCTCGTAGTACTGGCGGGCGGCGACCGACCGCGGATCGTTGCTGATCACCAGAGGGGCCGGCGCGTGCGTCAGAGCGCCCTCATCCTCCCAGGCGATGTCCGCCCGGCGCGCCATGTACGGACCGCAGGCCACCATGGAGTAGACGAACCGGCCGTGCGCGTCCGGAAAGGTCAGGCCGACGGTCACCATGCACCAGATCAGCATGAGTTCGGCTTGGCTGAGCATCCAGCGGCGCCGGAGCAGGCGGATGAGGCCGTTCACCGCCAGAGTGAAGACGACGAGCACCAGGACGGCGCCCGTGGCGAAGGCCGAGCCCGTGAACCCTCCCCAGCCGCGCCCGTGGGCGGACATGGACTCCACGTAGGACAGCAGCCCCGCCATGCTGAGACCGAGCAGAAACGCACGTAGCGTCAACCCTCACCCTCCCTCCGGCAGGGGATCCCGCGGTGCAACGCCAGGCGGCGCCGAGGCGTCGGCGAGTATATGCGCCGCCCGCACGCGGTGTCAAACCCGTCCGCCACGGACCGGACGGCCGCGGCGTCCCTGCACAACCGCTCAGGGCGTCGGGCGGCCGAACTCGCGGCGGAACCGGCTCGGCGGAACGCCGCAGAGCTTCCGGAACGTCTTCGAGAAGTGAAAGGCGTCGTAGAAGCCCGTCCGTCGGGCCACGGCGTCCATCTTGAGGCCCCGCAGGAGCAGGCCCCGCGCCACCTCGATGCGCAGTTCCGTCAGGGCGGCCATGGGCGGCCGGCCGGCCTCCCGCGCGTAGCGGTGCGAGAGCGCCGATACGCTCATGGACAGGTGGCTCGCGACGTCGGCCAGCCGGATCGGCCGGCTCAGGTGCGCGCGGAAGTAGTCCTGCACGTCGCGGACCAGAGGCGTCGGTGTGCCGGCCGGCGGGTCGGCCGGCGGCAGCAGATCGGGTTCGCCGTCGCGGCGCACGACGCCCCGCAGCAGGTCGAAGACGGCCGCCAGGGCCGCCTGCGCCCGCCAGAAGCCCGCCTCGCCCAGGTCCTGCCCCGCCCGCGCAATCTCATACATGGGTGCGTCGAGGCGCCCGGTGGGGTCGTGCACGCAGGCGGCCGCCTCCCTCCCGCCGATCAGGGCGCGCAACCCGGCCGCCTGGCCGCCCTCGAAGATCACCCAGGCTTCCTCCGTCGCGTGCGCGGCGCCCGATGGGGCCTCCCAGTACGGCGTCCGGGGAGGGTACAGGTACACCGTCCCCCGCAGGCGGCGCCGCCATGGGGCACCATCCGCCCCGACGCGGACGAGGCCGCAGTCGGAGCGCGCGCAGTCGAGGACCCAGAAGTCATGCACGATGCGGCCGGAGGCGGGGCGCGGCGGCTGCCGGCAGTAGGCGGCCGAGACCACGCGCGGCACGACCCCGGCGGGGGGGTCCGCCCACGAGTAGCCGGTCCATTGCTCGCCGATGACGTTCAGCGCCCATCCCTCCCGGTCGGTGTGCATGATTATACATGACAAAGGCGGCTCCGTCCATTCTCAGGCCGCCAGGGGGATGCTATAAAGAGAGTGATGGAAGGAGAGAGCGGGGGGACGCCTGCCGCCGGTCCGCAGTGCCCCTGAGTCCCCCCGCATCCTCCGTCGCGCCCGAACCCTTCTACGAACACCCGGCATGGGAGACGCATGATGCACAAGCTGGCGATTGAAGGCGGACCGAAGGCATTTGAGCGGATGCAGGGCCGAGCGGAACCGAAGATCGGCGTGGACGAGTTCATGGCCGTGGCGGCGCGCTTCGGCTTCGACTCGGGCACGCTCGACCGGATCCGGGCGGCCATCTCCAATGAGGCCCTTCGCGAGGGCGGCGCCAGCCTGATGCGCAGCTACTGCCCGCACACCGACCTGCTGGCCGGCCCCCGCTTCGAGGAACTGGCCCGCGAGACGTTCGGCGTGCCGTATGCACGCGGCGTCAGCTCCGGCACGGGCGCGTTGCACGCGGCGTTCGTCGCCGTGGGGGTGGGGCCGGGCACGGAGGTCGTGGTGCCCGCCGTGGGCTTCATGGCCACGGCGGCGGCCGTCCTGATGGCCGGCGGCGTGCCCGTGTTCAGCGACGTCGACGAGTCGCTGCAGATGGACCCGGCGAAGATCGAGAAGGCCATCACGCCCCGCACGGTGGCCCTGGCGCCGACCCATCACTGGGGCGGGGTGGCCGACATGGACGGCGTGATGGCCGTCGCGCGTGCGCACGGCCTGAAGGTGGTCGAGGACTGCGCGCAGTCCCCGGGCGCGCGCTTCCGTGGCCGCCTGGTGGGCACGATCGGCGACGTCGGCTGCTTCAGCATCTCGGGCTACAAGATCATCGGCGGCGGCGAGGGCGGCCTGATCATCACCTCCGACGAGCGCCTCTACGAGCGCGCCTGCCAGCTCTCGGAGTGCGGCGGCCTCTGGCGCGAGAGCCGCTTCGCGCCCCCGCGCTACGAGGGCGAGCTGTTCTTCGGCACCAACTACCGCATGTCCGAACTCGAGGCGGCCGTCGACGTGGTCCAGCTCGGCAAGCTCGCCGACGTCGTCCGGCGCTACCACGACGTCAAGTACCGCGTGCTGCCGCTCCTGAAGACCTTCCGCGAGATCGTCCCGCAGAAGGTGAACGATCCCGCAGGCGAGGTCGGCTACGTCCTGCGTTTCTACCCGGAAACGGATGAACTGGGCGCGAAGATCATCGCCGCCCTGCGCGCAGAGGGCGTCGGGTGCAGCTTCCGGGGTGCCGCCGCCGGGCCGGACTGGCACCAGTATGCCGACATGTTCCCCATCACGACGAAGACGCCGCCTTCGGCCGACGCCTCGCCGTTTACGGACCCGCGCTACCTCGAGCGGGGCGGGCAGGTGGAGTACAGGCGTGGCGACTGCCCCGTGGCCGATGACCTCCACAACCGCAACGTCATCGTGCCGCTGGACCAGTGGTACTCGCCGGAGGACTGCCGGAACGTCGCCGAGGCGATCAACAAGGTGCTCTCCGCCTACTGCACGCCGGACCCCGACGCCGCCCCCTGGCCGACCGAGTAGACGCCGCCGGGGCTGCGGCAGGCGCACAGACCGGGAGGACGACGCGACCATGGCGCGCTGGGAGTTCTTCGACGCCCGCTGCACCGTCGGCAGGCATTGCCGCCTCCAGGCCGGCGGCCCGCACTCGGCCGACGACCTGCTGGCCGAGATGGACCACTACGACGTCTGCGAGGCGCTCGTCGTCGACAGCCTGAGCCGTGAGAACCACCCGTTCGACGGCAACCGCCGCGTCCTGGAGGCCACGGCGGGGCACCCGCGGCTGCATCCCGCCTGGGCCGCGCTGCCGCCGGGCACGGACGAGCAGCCCGAACCGGACGAGTTCGTCCGGCAGATGCGTGCGAACCGCGTGGGCGCCCTGTTCCTGTTCACCGGCCAGTACCGCATCGACCTGTCCGACTGGTCCCTGGATGCCCTGCTGGAGCCGCTGGCGGACGCCGGGGTGCCCGTTTTCCTCGTGCCGGACGCCATCGGGCCGGGCGCCCGGACCATGGACCTCACCGACTACGCCGCCGTCGTGGCCCTCTGCCGCCGCCGGCCCGCGCTGCCCGTCGTCATCAGCGAGTTCCGCATCCGGCACAGCCAGCGGACGCTGTACCGTGCGCTGGACGCCTGCCCGAACCTGCACGTCGAGCTGAGCGGCTACTGGCTCTACCGCGGCATCGAGTACATCACCCGCCGATGGGGCAGCGAGCGCCTGCTGTTCGGCTCGAACTGGCCGACCTTCGGCCCCCACATGACGGTGGCCGCGCTTGCGTGCGCCGAGATCGACGATGCCGACAAGCGGCGGATCGCGGGCGACAACCTCCGGCGCCTGATCGCCTGGTGCGAGCCGGAGCATCCCCGGGTGGCCCCGACGCCGCCCGCCGACGAATACGCGCAGTTCGGCCGCACGGGCGAACGCCCGCAGGACATGCCCTTCGACGACTGCCACGGCCACCTGGGCGGCCGGCATTTCGCCTACCACATCCCCGATTGCGACCTGGACTCCACCGTGCGGGAAATGGATCGCCTGGGCGAGCGCCGAGCCTGTGCCTTCTGCTTCACCGGCGTCACCGGCGACGAGCGCTTCGGCAACGACCTGGTCGCCGACGCCGTCCGGCGCCATCCGGACCGTTTCATCGGCTTCACGATGCTGAGCCCGCACCGCGGCGAGGAGGACATGCGCCGGGAGCTGCTGCGTTGCGCCGACCTGGGCCTGCGGGGCGTCAAGCTGATCCCCTACTACCAGGGCTACCCCGCCGACGGCCCGCTGCTCGAGGTCGCCTGCCGGTGGGCCCACGAACGCCGGCAGATCATCCTGAACCACCACTGGGGACCCGTCGAGCACCTGGAGCGGCTCCTGGCGGCCCATCCGGACGCCTGCTTCGTCAATGGGCACACCACGCTGGCCTACGCCGGGCTGATGGAGCGCTACCCGAACCTGTACATCTGCTCCTGCCCGCTGCTGGGGCCGCGGGAGTGCGAGGAGGTGGTGGCGCGGATCGGTGCGGACCGGCTGCTGTTCGGCAGCG
>JAAYEJ010000058.1 GCA_012728835.1 Candidatus Brocadiaceae bacterium
ATGCAGAATCCTCGCCGCTTCCTCTTGAGTCCTCTTGCCTTCCATCACCGACGCCATCACCTTGAGCAGATCCCGCTCCTTCTGGCTCATCTCGATCCGGTCTCCCTCCATCCGCTCTCCTTCCACCCGAAGGAAAGCGGACATTTCTATCCGCCGAAGACCGGACATTACTATCCGCGTATGACATACAGAAAATTCCTGATGTCAACCGCAGATAGAAATGTCCGCTCCCACGATCGCGCCGCACGGAGCGCCTCCAGACGCCGGAAGGCGGGGGGGCCCCTCAAGGCTGCAGCCGTTCGACCGCGTCGGTGATGGCGTCGAAGTCCGATTCCAGGGACCGGTAGAGGTTCCGGAACAGCGGGTAGAACGCACGGTAGGCGCGCATGGCCGCCTCCTGCGGTTCGTGTCGCTCCACCACCGAGATGGCCTGCGTGCAGGCTTCCTCGACCGTGCTCCAGGTTCCGGCGCCGACGCCTGCCAGGAGGGCGGCGCCGTAGGCCGGGCCCTCGTCAGCGTTGATCGTGCAGACGGGCCGGCCGTAGACGTCGGCCTGGATCTGGCGCCAGAGCGGGCTGCGCGCGCCGCCGCCGGACAGGCGGATCTCCTCGGCCTCGACGCCCAGCTGGCGCATGATCTCCAGCGAGTCTTTCATGGCGTAGGCGGCGCCCTCCAGCACGCTGCGGACGATCTCGGGGCGGCCGTGTCGCGGCGTCAGGCCGACGAACGCGCCCCGGGCGTTCGGGTTCGCGTGCGGGGTCCGCTCGCCGGTCAGGTAGGGCAGGAAGATCAGCCCCTCGCATCCGGGCGGTGCCTGCGCCGCCCGCTCACAGAGCAGGTCGTAGGCGTTCGCACCGCGTTGCGCGGCGCGGCTCCTCTCGGGTTCGCCCAGGGCGCTGCGGAACCACTGCAGGGAGCCGCCCGCGCTCAGGACGACGCCCATCATGTGCCACTTGTCGGGCACGGCGTGGCAGAACGTGTGCAGGCGGCCCCGGCGGTCGGTCGCCACCTGGTCACTGAACGCGAACACGACGCCGCTGGTGCCGATCGTGGCGCTGAGGACGCCCGTGCGGACGATGCCGTTGCCGACGGCGCCGGCGGCCTGGTCTCCGGCACCTCCGACGATGGGCACGCCGGCGGGGATCCCGAGTGCGCGCCCGGCCGATTCGCTGACCGACGCGCTGACGGCCGGCGATTCGTAGCAGTCGGGCAGCAGCGCCCTGTCGATCCCGAGCGTCGCGAGCATCTCCTCGGACCAGCGGCGGTTGCGCACGTCCAGCAGCAGCGTCCCGCTGGCGTCGCTCACCTCCGTGGCGAATGTGCCGCTGAGGCGGAAGCGCACGTAGTCCTTCGGCAGAAGGACCTTCCTGCACCGGTCATAGTCGGCCGGTTCGTGCGTGCGGACCCACAGGAGCTTGGGCGCCGTGAAACCCGTCAGGGCGGGGTTGCACACCAGCTCCAGCAGGCGCTCCCGGCCGACCTTGTCGGTGATCTCGCGGCACTCGGCAGCGGTGCGCTGGTCGTTCCAGAGGATGGCCGGCCGGATGACCTCGCCCCGGCCGTCCAGCATGACCAGCCCGTGCATCTGCCCGCTCAGGCCGATGCCCGAGACCTCCTCGCCCCGGACGCCGGCCCGGGCGACGACGTCGCGGACCGAACGGCAGGTCGCCTGCCACCAGTCCTCCGGATGCTGCTCGCTCCAGAGCGGCCTCGGATTCGAGGACGGGTATTCGTTCGTCGCGGCGGCCAGCACTCGGCCCGATTCGTCGCACAGGAGGGCCTTGGCGCCTGTCGTGCTGACGTCGATCCCCATCAGATAGCCCATCGGACGGCCTCCCGTTGACGCTGAGAACCGCACTCCGGCCGACGCTCCGGGCAGTTGTCTACCATCATCGGTGTCGCGAAAGCAAGCCCACCGGCAGGAATGCGGCCTTGTGCTTTCCGATCGGCGGGGCGGCGCACTATGATGGCCGGAACGGATTGCGGAAGGGAGGCCGTGCGGAATGCGTCTGTTCTGGGCGACGGTGTGCATCGGCGTGCTGTGCGGATCCGCCTTCGCGGTGCCGCGGCTGGAGGTGGACGCGCACGGCGACGTCGTGCTCGCCGTGCCCGGCCGCCCGCCGGTGCAGGCCCACGTCTTTGCCCACTACGACGGCTGGGTCTGGCGCGGGGCGGGCCTGGTCGAACGCCGCCGCGAGGGCGCCTGGGAAGGCGCCATCACCAAGAGGGCGGAGGACGGGGACGGGGGCGTGGGGTTCCTCAAGACCGCACGGGAGATTCCCGGCGGCGTGCGACTGAACTACGAATTCACGCGCCGGGGCTCCATCGACCTGCGGCGCGGCGTCTTCCTGGCCTTCACGTTTCCCTACGCGGACTACGCGGATCGCGAAATCGCCTTCACGCACGCTCCCCCGGTCCGGATGGCCGGCCGGTTCGACGTCTCCAGCCGGGGCTGCAGCGTGCCGCTGACCGACCAGACCGCCCTGCACATCGAATGCGACGAGCCGACGCGCTTCATCTCCTGGATCGAGGAGGGGCGGAGCATTCACCTGAACGTGCGGCTGGTGCCGAGCGGATTTCGGGGCCGCGCACGGGGCGGCCTGTCGCTGCGGCTGGCCGAGCCCGTCGGCGTCGACCCGCGGTGGAGAACGCCGTCCTCGGCGCGGCCGCTCATGCTGCTCGGGGTGCGGGCGGAGCGGCGGGTCGTACGCCGCGGCGAGCCGGTGGAGTTCCTGGTGGACCTCGACGCGTCCTACGACAACCCGTTCGACCCCGAGCAGGTGGCCGTCGACGCGCGGGTGCGGACTCCCTCCGGCCGGACGGACGACGTGCCGGGCTTCTACTGGCAGGGCTTCCGGGCGCGATACGAGGGAGGGGAGGAACTGCTGACGCCCGAGGGCGACGGGGGTTGGCGGGTGCGCTACACGCCCCGCGAGACCGGCCGCCACCTGGTGACCGTCCGCGCGCGGGATGCCGGCGGCCGGGCCCTGGCCGAGCCGGTGGCGTTCGAGTGCAGAGACTCGGATTCTCCCGGATTTGTACACGTCGGCGACGCGCCCGACGGCGGGCCGCGCTACCTCGCCTTCGAGGCGGGGGAGACGTTCTTCGCCATCGGGCACAACGTGACCACCTACCGTGCGGACCTCCCGGACGTCTTCCGGCGCATGGCCGGCGCCGGCGAGAACTACACGCGGTTCTGGATGTGGTCCGCCGCCCTGGGGATCGAGTGGGGCCGACCGCTCGGCCACTACCGCATGGACGAGGCATGGCGACTCGACCGCGTCTTCGAGCTGGCCCGCCGGCACGGCATCTACGTCATGCTCTGCCTGGACACCCACCAGGACGTCATGGAGGGCTGGCGCGACAACCCCTACAACGCCGAGCGCGGCGGCCCGTGCCGGACGGTCATGGACTTCTTCCGCTCCGAGGCCGCCCGTGCCGCCTACCGCAACCGACTGCGCTACATCGTCGCCCGCTGGGGTCACCATCCGAACCTGCTCTGCTGGGAGTTCATCAACGAGGTCGAGGGGTTCGAAGGAGCGTCGCGAAACCGGCAGGACGTGGCCCGATGGCATGAGGAGATGGCGGGCGTCGTGGCCGACCTGGACGTGTTCGACCATCCGATCACCACGAGCCTGTGGACGACCGAGGGGTGGCCGGAGCTCTGGGATCTGCCGGCGATGGACATCGTGCAGAGCCACTGGTATGCCAACGATCCCCATGCGGACATGGCCCTCGAGGTCGCCGCGATCTGCGCACAGAAGCTCCGGGGGGACCCGGACAGGCCCCACCTGTTCGGCGAATACGGCGTGGACTCGTCCGGCGGGACGGACCGCTCCGATCCCGGCGGGGTGCACCTGCACAACGGCAACTGGGCGGCGCTGATGTCCGGGGCGGCCTCCAACCCCGTGAGCTGGTGGCATGAGGAGTACATCGATCCCCTGCGCCTCTACGGCGTCTACCGCGGGCTGGCCCGGTTCGTGGCCGGCGAGCCGCTGGCGGGCCGGTGCTGGCGGCCGATCCCGGCGCCCGCGGTGGAATACGTGGACCCCCGGCCGGTGGAGGGCCGGGACCTGGAGTTCTCGGGCCTCCGCGCCGGCTGGGACCGTTCCGTGCCCGAGGGGCTGCGGTTCGCGCTGCGGCGCGACGGCACCGTGGAGGGGCGGGATGAGCTTCCGCAGACGCTGCACGGCCGGGCGCAGCCGGACCTGACCTCCTCGCTGACGTTCGAGCTGGACTGCCGGGCGCCGACGCGTTTCTCCGTGCGAGTGGGCGAGGTCAGTATGGGGGCCGTGCTGCACTTCCACGTGGACGGACGGCGGGTGCGGACCGCCGACCTGCCCGCCGGGCCCGACCTGGGCCGCAGCAGCCGGTGGCGGGGGCGCTGGGGGATCTGGCAGACGCAGTACGACGAGTGGTTCGGCGTGGACGTGCCAGCAGGGCGCCACACCGTCCGGATCGAGAACACCGGAAAGGACTGGCTGGAGCTGCTCGCCCTGCGCGCCGACGGATACGTGACGCGTGAGCGCCCGCCGCTGCGTGTGCTGGGCATGGCCTCCGAAGACCGCCTGCTGCTCTGGGTTCAGAACGAGGAGCACACGTGGTTCAACGTGCGCGACGGCGTGCGCATCCGGCCCGCCGCGCCCAGCCGCATGGCGCTGGAGGGCCTGGCGGACGGGACCTGGAGCGTCCAGTGGTGGGACACGCGGCGCGGCCGTGTGACGCGCACCTCGTACCTGACCGTTCGGGAGGGCCGGGTGACGGTGGACCTGCCCGAGGTGCGCTGCGACCTGGCGCTGAAGCTGATCCGGCACGGCGGGCGCTGACGGCGCGGACGGATTCGCGACGGTGGACTTGATTCGCGAGCCGGTCGCACCTATACTGCCGCCGCGTCGGTGCTTTTTGTCGGGAGCGCGCATTTGACCTGGCGGGCATTCATCATCGGGCTTATCTGTGTCGTGGCCTTGTGCCTGCTGGTACCGGTCAACGACTACCGCATCGGCAACACCTTCCTCACCGGCAACCATTTCCCCGTCGGCGTGTTCTTCTTCCTCTTCGTGCTCACTCTGGGCGTCAACGGACTGCTGAAGCTGATCCGCCCGGCCCGGATGCTCCGCCAGGCCGAGCTGATGCTCATCTGGTGCATGATGATCGTGGCCGCGACGGTGCCGGGCAGCGGCCTGATGCGCCAGTTCCCGCCCATGCTGGCCTCGGCCCCGTACCTGGCTCAGAGGCCCGATCTGACCTGGGAGGACGACGTTCTGAAGAACGCGCCGCCCGGGATCCTCCTCAGCAACGACCCGAGGAGCCCGGCGGCGCGCAAGTTCTTCGAGGGCACGCCGCGGGGCGAGCCCGTGCGGGTGCCGTGGGGTCAGTGGGTCCGGCCGTTTGTGACGTGGGGCACGTATGTGGGGCTGTTCTACCTGGCCACGATCTTCCTGTGCGGGTTGCTGCGACGTCAGTGGGTGGATTCCGAACGGCTCTTCTTCGCCACGGCGCGCGTGCCCATGGAGTTCACCGAGGGCGTCCGGGAGGGGAAGTTCCTCCCGAAGGTGATGCGCAGCAAGGCGTTATGCATCGGGGCGGTCCTGACGATCCTGTTCGGCCTGTTGCGTCTGGCGCCGCTTCTGACCGGGGCCGACGCGGGCTGGCGGGTGGTGATCCCCATCCAGCAGATCCTCGAGGAGACGGCGCTCGACTACGTGCTCGTCAGCGACGGGAAGATCTATCCGCTGGCGATCGGGTTCGCCTTCCTGGTGCCCAGCGACGTGTCGCTGAGCGTCTGGTTCTTCTACGCGTTCATGTGTCTCCAGATCGTCATCGCGCAATCGATCGGCCGGCCGCTGGAGAGCGGTCGGTCGGGGCCGTTCCTGCTGTGGCAGCAGTCGGGCGCGTTCCTGGCGATGGCGGTCGGGATGCTGTACATGGCGCGGCGTTACCTTTGGGGCGTGGCGAAGATGGCGTTCGGCGGCCGAGGGCCGGACCAGAGCGAGGAGCCGATCCACGGCGGGCTGGCGTTCTGGGGGCTGCTGTTGTCCCTGGCGGGTCTGGTGGCGTGGAACCTGCATTTCGGGGTCTCGCTGGGTGCGGCGCTGGCGCTCGTGGCCCTGACGTTCTCCATCGTGCTGGTGCACATGCGGATGGTGGCGCAGGGCGGCCTGTTCTTCACCCAGCAGGGCTGGAGCCCCACCTGGTTCCTCCACCGCATCAGCGGCGGGCGCATCTTCGGCGCTTCGGCGGCCGTCGTCGCGTCTCTGCAGGGGGCGATGTTCATCTCCGACTCCCGCGAACTGCTCGGTCCGCACGCGATGAACGCCATGCGGATCTCGTCCCTGTTCGAACGGCGCAAGAAGCTGCTGCTGCCCATCATGCTCATCACGCTGGTGGTCGCCCTGGTGGCGGCGACCTACTCGACCATGCAGTGGGTCTACTACGATCGGGGGGTGCTGAACGTTCCGATCGGTGCGAGCCACCTCTACCATCAGGAGAACCGGTTCAACGGCATCAGCACGATGATCTCCCGGCCGCGCCAGGACGCCCGGTGCCTGTGGGGCGGGCTCACCTCGGGCGTGGTCGGGATGGGCATCCTGATGGCGTTGCGCGGCACGTTCTACTGGTGGCCGATCAGCCCGCTCGGGTTCGCCATCACGGTCTCATGGTGCACGCGTGAGTTATGGTTCTCGTTCTTCCTCGGGTGGCTCGCCAAGGCGCTGGTTCTGAAGTTCGGCGGCGGCCCTGTGCTGCGAGGCGCCCGGCAGCTCTTCCTCGGCGTCGTTCTGGGGGAGAGCTTGACGATCAGCGTCATTACATTCCTCGGCCTCCTGACCGGCCTGCGTACGGGCCCGATCTTCCTGCCCTACTGACGGCCCGGCCGGCGGCGCCCTACGTGCGGATCTGCGCCAGCAGCCGCCGGGCGTTGCCCGAGAGGATCTGCTCCTTGGCGTTTTCGGGGATCTGCGCCCCCAAGACCTTGCCGAGCTGGTGCGACATGTTCAGCGGCAGGTCGTCGGCGCCCCAGACGATGCGCTCCAGGGGCACGTTCTCGAACAGCGTCTCCACGGCCCGGTAGGTTGCGCTGCTGGTGCAGAGTTCCAGGTAGGCGTGTTCGACCTGCCCGGCGATCCGGATGTGGTGTTCGACCTGCTGCGCGCCCGCGTGGGCGAGCACGAAGTTGACGTCCGGGTAGCGCTCGGCCAGCACCGGCACGTCGTCCAGCCCCGCCTGGCCGCCGTAGGCGTGCAGAAGCACCGGCAGGCGCCGCTCGTTGGCGATCTCGAAGGCCGGGGCATAGCCGGGGTACACGTAGTCGTAGCCCATCAGCACCAGCATCTTGATTCCCGTGAAGCCCTGGGCCAGCCTGCGCTCGACCTCCGTGCGCACGGCCTGGGGGTCGCCCGGCCATACGTAGACGTAGCCGAGCAGCCGGTCGGGGTACTTCCGCATCGCCTGGTGCATCAGTTCGTTGCAGGCCTCCATCCGGAAGCCCGACCGGGCCAGCGAGCTGACCAGCGACGTCCGGACGCCCGACTGGTCCATGGCGCGCACCAGGTGGTCGGCGGGTTCCTCGCCCCACGGCACGGGGCCCATCATCAGGTGCGCGTGCATGTCCACGATGTCGTACTCGGCCAGCGACTCGCCGCGGCGGCCTTTCTCCAGCAGTGTCGTCATCGCTGTATCCCCCCCATCAGGCGGTCCAGATTGCCCGAGCCGATCAACTGCTTGTCGCCGTCGCCCAGGTCTGAATAGGTGAGCATGGTGATGCTCGCCATGGGTTCGGCGTAGGGGAAGCCCGTGCCGAACAGAAGGCGCTCCGCTCCGACGTGGCCGGCCATCGATTCCAGCCCGAGGTGGACGCTATAGGGGCTGCCGACCGAGAGGTAGACGTTCGGGAACGCCTTCATCAGCGACACGAGCGTGCGCTGCGAACGGTAGCCGAGGCGGTACATCACGAGGGGCAGCTCGGGGTAGCGGCTTGCCACGTCCGCGACCTGCTCGAAGTCGAGCGCCGAGTTGCGGCAGAGGGCCGGGATGCGGCGTTCCTGCAGCAGGCCCAGCAGCGTCCCGCAGCACCAGTCGGCCAGGCTCCACCCGTCGGCGCCCGGCCGCAGGACGACGGCGCCGCTGCCGTTGGCCAGCGCCAGGTCGATCTGCTCCGCCTCGGTCGGCACGTCGCCGTGGCCGGTGGGGAGCACGGTGGGGCAGGGGACGAGGGATGCGTTCGCTGCACACGTCTCGTAGAGCAGGGCGTTCGAGTAGACGGGGTTGCCGTCCATCTCGTCGAACTCCGTGCGCACGAGCGCGCGGGCGATGGACAGGCGGTCCATCTGTGCGAGCCATTCCTCCGGTGAGGGGACCCACGGGTGGCCGCGGCGGCCGCCTCCGAATCCCGTCTGCGCGTCAAGTAACTCGATCATCGCTCTGCGTCCTCCGTTGACGGCCGGCACCGGGCCGGCGCGGGGCCTCCCACGCTGCAGACTAATGCCCTTGGGCCGACAGGTCAACGCGCGAGGCGGCACTTGCGGGCACGGCGCGAGCGGGTATGCTCTCTTGTGCGGCGGGCAGCGACTCCTCAGTTCGGGAGAAGGGATGGGCAGACGGGAGGTCATCGGCCGGGTGATTCGGTTCCAGGTCGTGGCCTGGGTGGGCACTGTGGTCAACTTGGCCGTCCTCTACCTGCTGCACGGACGGCTGGGCGTGTCGCTGCCGGTGGCCGGCGCGGCGGCGATCGAGGTGGCCATCGTGCACAACTTCACGTGGTACTACTTCACCACGTGGCGAGACCGCGTCGCCCCGGGCGGGCGCGATTACTTCGGCCGCCTGTTGCGCTACAATGTGGTGACGGCGTCGATCGACTTCGTGGTGACGTTGGGAATGCTCTGGGTGCTCGTGGAGTTCGCCGGGGTGCATTACCTGGTGGCGGACCTGGCGGGGATGGTGGCCGCTCCGGTGGTCAAGTTCTTCGCCAACGAGTTCCTCCTGTTCAAGAGGGTGGCGGCCGATGACAAGCGAGCAGCCGAACGCGCGGCGCGAGATCAGGACCCTGACGGGGCCGTTTGAGGCGTACGTCCTCCCGCGGATGGCGGCGGCTCTTCCCCGGCGGGTCACGCCGGACCACCTGACGCTGCTCGGCATGGTCGCGGCGGTGCTGATCGTCGCCGGCTACTGCCTCACAAACCTGAGCCCCTGGTGGATGGTCCTGGCGAACGCGGGCCTGGTGGCGCACTGGTGGGCGGACAGTCTGGACGGCACTCTGGCCCGGGTGCGGAGGATCGAGCGGGAACGCTACGGCTACTTCGTCGATCACATCTGCGACGCCCTGAGCGCCCTGCTGATCTGCACGGGGCTGGGGCTGTCGCCCTACATGGACTTCCGGGTGGCGCAGTTGCTCGTCGTGGGCTACCTGATGATGAACATCTACGTGCATGTCGCCACATACGCGGAGGGGCGGTTCAAGCTCTCCTACGGCCGCTTCGGGCCCACTGAGGTACGCCTGGCCCTGTTCGCGGTCAACGTCGTCGTGCCGTTCTGGAACCCGCCGGTCCACACGCTTCTCGGCGTGCCCCTGCGCGCGCTCGACCTGGCGGGACTGGCCGTGACGGGCATCCTGCTGGCGGTCTTCCTCGTCTGCTCAATGCGCGACGCAAGGGAACTGGACCGTCGCGACCGGGCCGCCCGTGTCGGGGGCGGCCCGGACGGCGGCCGGTCGTAGTCGCGGCGCCTCAGCCCAGTGCCTCCATCATGCGGCCGGCCGTGCCGGACGCGCCGGTGAAGTACAGCACCGAGCCGGAGAGCGCCACCCGGTCTCCGGCGATCGGTCGGCCCACGATGTCCACGCATGCGGCGCCGCTCGGGACTCGGACGGTCGTCTCCCCGGCCGCCTGCCAAAGCACCAGCACTGCCTGCTCCTCGGTCTCGAAGCCGACGCAGTAGCCGTCGTCGCCCAGGCGCCGTTCGCCGACGAACCGCCGCATCTCGCCCATCATGCGTGCGTAGACGGACAGGGCGGGGAAGAGCCTGGCGGGGGTGCCGCCGTATTTGAAGAAGCAGCAGCCGTCGTGCGCGGTGTTCACGTGTCCGCCCACGCCGGCATGGAAGAAGAACCGCTCCGCTCCGCGCGCCGTCAGCAGCGCCAGGAGCCGGATCGTGTACTCCGCGCACTCCCGCTCGCCCGGCAGCGCCCGCTGGCCCAGCCAGGAGCCCCGCGGCGGCCACGACGGCTCGATGAGCGGCAGGTCCTCGCCGTAGTAAGACATCTCCGTGACCCAGATCGGCTTGCGGCCGCCGTGTTCGTCCATCTCCTGGAGCATGAGGTCGGTCTGCGGGATGAAGTGCTCCGGGGTCAGTTCGCCCCGCGCGGGGTACATGTGCAGCACGAACGCGTCGATGCAGTCCATGCGGCCGGCCTCGATCACCTCCTTGGTGAGCTTGCGCGGCGAGCTGCCGATACCGCCGATGACGATGCAGTCGGGGTCGGCCCGGTGCATGGCCGCGTAGGCCGGCCTCAGGAGCGCCACGTAGTCGGCCGGCTCGTAGCCGCCCTCGCCCTGGGGCAGGGCGTAGTGCGTGTAGATCGGTTCGTTCAGGAACTCCCAGACGCGCACGCGGTCCCTGTAGTGCCCGACCGCCCGCTCGACGAACTCGGCCAGCCGTGCGGGCCTTCTCGGCGCCCAGGCCAGATCGCGCGGCACGCGGCCCTTGCCGGCGGTCTCGGGGGGGGCCGTGGTGTTCCACTTCGTGGAAGGGTAGGGGGGCAGCAGGGCCATCAACTGCACGTCTTCGCGCACGATGCGGTCGATCTGGACGTCGCCCACGTCCCAGTGATACTCTCCGGGGGCCGGTTCCAGGTCATTCCACTTCAGCGACCAGTCCCTGTACCACGTAATTCCCGCCTTCTTCGCCTGCCGGGTCAGATACGGGTCGGCGAAAGCATGGTTGACGCCGAGCACGCTGTCTCGGGCCGTGGGGGGCGCCACGACGGCCATCCGCTGCCACCGGTCACCGACCAGCCCCGCGCCTTCGCAGCGGGCGTGCAGCCGGTAGTAGCCCTTCCAGTCGGACGGCAGGGCGACGGTCACCTCGGCCGTCGCCCGGGGTGCGACCTGCACGGACGCTGGCGGCAGATGCACCGGCCGGTCGAAGAAGTCCGTGACCTCGAACTCCATGTTTACTCGGGCCGCTTGGCCACCGGCGTTATGCGCGCGCAACGTCAGGGCGGCCTCCTCGCCTTCGACGAACACCCCGCCGTCCGCCGTCGGCTCCAGCCCGGCCTCCACGGGGCCGTGGGGCTCGTATTCGGACGCCCTGCTCCCGGCCTCGAGCTGGACGGCGTCTACGTCCACGACCGCGTCGAGGTCCACGTGGATGTCCACCGCGCGCATGAGGTCGGGGCCGACGGTCACGAACAGGTGGGGATTGGCCGGGCGGAAGGTGAACGTGTAGCGCCGCCACTCATCGGTCAGGGCGACGCGTCGGCGCAGGTCCTCGGGCCCTTCTCGGCGGCCCTGGCCCAGCAGGTCCTGCGTGCGCACGCCGAGCGTGGCCGTGGCGCCCGGCCGGTTGGCCCGCAGGGCGCACGAGAGGGTGTAGGCCCTGCCCGGCCGCACGGGGATCCACCCCAGGTTGGCCGCCAGGACCGTGCGGATGCGCATCGTCATCGGCTCGTAGTATCCCCAGTGGAACACGAGCGCATCGTCGGTGCCCATGGGGACGCGGAGGAAGCGGTTGCCGTCGACGCCGCCGGAGCCCTCGACGCGGCCCGGCAGCCGGTCCAGGTTGGCCCAGGAGATGGGCTCTCCGACGGCCGCCCAGCCGATCTTGCCCAGTTCGAACGATCCGTTCGGCACGAGGTTCCGGCCCGGTCCGGGGGGTGCGGTGTGGACGACGCGGACCTGTGCGGGGTCGAAGTCGGCGATGCGCACGTCCGTGAGGTACAGGGCGCCCGGTTCGCGGATCTGGAAGCGGAGGCGGCCCCGTTTGCCGACGGAGCGGTCGGCCCGGAACGGGACCCGCTGCTCGGCCCACCGGTCGGTCACCCAGAGGTGGTGATCCAGGCCGCAGGACGGGCCGTCCGGCCCGGCCGCGATGGTCACCGCAGCGGTCTGCTCCCTCAGTCCCTCGGCGCGCGTCCGGCAGACCAGCTCGTACCAGCGGCCCTTCTTCAGGCGCAGCCCGCCGGCCTGTTCCAGCGTCACGTAGCGGGAGGCGAACGGCCCCTCGCAGCGGCGGCACTCCAGGCGGACGCAGGGGCGGCCGTCGTCCCGGACCGCTCGGGCTTCGAAGTCGACGTACTCCGTATCGCCGGACGCCGTCCATGCGGCGGGCGTCCCCTCACGGGCCCGGGAGAAATCGCCGTTCTCGATCATGTTCCGCTCTCCGCCTGGTCTATCGGGCGAGTGCCGCACTGTCGCTCCGGGGCCTCCGGGGGGCGCTGAGGCACGCGGCCGGACGCGTTCGGACGGACTCAACCGCCGGCAGCGTAGCAGAGCGTCCGGCGCGGCGCAAGGCGGGGCGCGCGTGTCATACGCGAATAGTAACGTCCGGTCTTCGGCGGATAGAAATGTCCGCTTTCCTTCGGGTGGAAGGAGAGCGGATGGAGGGAGACCGGATCGAGATGAGCCAGAAGGAGCGGGATCGGCTCAAGATGATGGCGTCGGTGATGGAAGGCAAGAGGACTCAAGAGGAAGCGGTGAGGATTCTGCATCTTTCCGAGCGGCAGATCCGTCGCATCCAATGCGTGCTGGAAGCCGAAGGCGATTCAGGCATCGTGCACAAGCTCCGGGGACGGCCTTCGAATCATCGCATCGACTTGATACATCGGGGCAAGGTCCTGGAGCACTA
>JAAYEJ010000059.1 GCA_012728835.1 Candidatus Brocadiaceae bacterium
GGCCGCGGCGAAGAGGAAGAGGAATGCCGATACGGTCCGTACGGAAGCCGACGTGCGTCCCCGATGCGTGCCTGCCATGGCCGCCCGCCCGAGAGCAAGAGGGCCGATCACCGACACATGGCACGGCACTCCGCCGGGCAGAGGCGGCTGTTCTGCCGCCGGCCGGCCCGCCGGGCTGCCGCACCCCATGCCGAAGTCCGCCCCCCCGGCCCCTCCGCCCCGGGGGCACACTTCATGCCGATGTACTATAGCCCATGGGGCGGAAGGCGGCAATTGGCTATTTATTCAGTCTCGTGTAAATATTTATTTACAAAACATCTGCATAGTGGAAGACGGCCCCGGGGCCGCACGGGACGCCGCGGGCGGGGACGCCGCCGGGCGGGCCGCCCGGGGCTGCCGATTGAGGACGCCCGGGGTTACGCATTGCGGGGGCGGTGCGCGGCCGTCCGGCCGTGCGAAGAAGGTGTCAAGATGGGATCGTCTCTTTGCATCTGCCCATGTTTCGTGTATACTGGATGCCGTGGCGGAAGCCCGGCGATGGGCGAGCCGACGGGAGGAGCGCGGGATTATCTCGGAGAGCGGGTTCATCTATCCATCCTGCCTGCAGTCCCGGCCGATTCGCGCCTGCCCTGGCGCCGAAGCATTCGCTGCATGTGAGTGGATGTTCCGTGGCCTGCAACAGAGAGGTCGCCGGAGCGGCAGAGACTAAAGGTATTGTGCTGAAGATCGCCTCCGGGCGCCCTTCCTGCCGGGCCGAGGCATCGACGGACCGGTGCCGGCTGCCGGGCCGTCATGGGCCGCAGGGACAGGAAGATGCCTGAAAAGAAACCGCGCCGGTTCGCAGGATACCATCTGAGGCGTATCCTGGGGCACGGCAGCATGGGTGTGGTCTACCTGGCCGATCACGAGGCCACGAACACGCCGGCGGCCGTGAAGGTGCTCTCGTCCGCACTGGGGCGGGACCACTCCTATGCCCACCGCTTCCTGACGGAAGCCCGGCTGGCCACCCAGCTCGACCATCCGAACATCGTCAGGGTCCACGACTACGGCGTGGACGGCGGCCACTACTTCATGGCCATGGAGTATGTCGACGGGCGGAACTGTCGTGCCCGGATCGCCGAGGACGGCGCCATGGACTGGCGCGAGGCCGTGGCCGTGGCCGCCGAGGTCGCCGAGGGGCTTCGCGCTGCCGCCCTCAAGGGCATCATCCATCGGGACATCAAGCCGGAGAACATCGTCATCGACTCCAGCGGCCATGTCCGCATCACCGATCTGGGTCTGGCCAAGGAGTTGGACGTTCTGGAGCCCGCGCCGAACGACACGAGCCTCGGCACGCCCGACTACATGAGTCCGGAGCAGGTCAACAACTCGGAACTGGTCGATCAGCGCAGCGACATCTACTCGCTCGGGGCGACGCTCTTCCACATGATCTGCGGCCGCGCGCCTTACACCGGCCGCAGTGCGTACGAGGTGATGGTCAAGCACGTCTCGGCCACCCTGCCGTCTCCTACGAAGTACGTTCCCGACCTGCCGCGCGAGGTCTGTGACGTCATGCGCAAGATGATGGCTCGGGACCCCGCAGACCGCTACCAGGACTACGACGTCCTGATCGCCGACCTGCGCGCCCTGCTGAGCGGCGGGCGCGTCGCGGCCTCCAGCTTCGACGACGACAGCCTGCTGGGCAGGAACGGAAGCAGCCAGAACGGCGCCGCCTGCGCCCGTCCGAGCCGCCGGGGCGTCTGGGTGGCCGCGGCCGTGCTGCCGGTCCTGGGGGCCATCGGCACGATCATCTACTTCATCCTCAACATGGACTGAACGGTCCTCGGCCGGCTCGCCGTCCTGCCGAACGGCAGGCGGTCGACAGTCCGCATCCGCCTCGCCTATAATGGAGGCGTTCCGTCGTTCATCGCTGGTCAAGGGGGCCTTGCATGGTGTTGCGGATCGCTGTGGCTGTGCTTGTGGGAGGCGGCGTGGGGCTCGGCGTCGGCCTGGTCGGCAGTCGCCTGGGCGGGCAGTGCCCGCTGGCGTGCAATCCGTACATCTCTACGGCCATCGGCGTGGTGATGGGGCTGCTGGTCGCCAGCAGCGGCGGCGGGGTGATGCCTGCGTCCGCCCTCGTGAAGATGCCGAGGTCCGATGACGAGTACTCGCTTGTGATCGGGCAGGACGGCGTGGTGGTCGTCGAGTTCCATACGCGCAATTGCCCGGCCTGCGCCCGGCAGGCCCCGATCATCGATTCGCTGGCCGAGCGGCTCGCCGGTCGCGCGACGGTGGCCACAGTCGACGCGCGGCGCCTGCGCCGGGCGGCGCACGCGGAGGGGATCGGGACCGTGCCGACGACCCTGATCTTCCGCAACGGCCGGCGCGCGGAGAGGCTGGTGGGCCTGACGGACGAGGAGACGCTGGCCCGCCTGGTCGAGAGGCACCTGTCGGCGGACGACTCCGCCGTCGAGACAGAGGGGACGGACGCACAATGAAGGTCGTCATCGTCGGAGGTCTGGCGGGCGGCATGTCCGCCGCCACGCGCACGCGGCGGCTGGATGAGAGTGCGGAGATCATCGTCTTTGAGAAGGGGGCGCACGTTTCCTTCGCGAACTGCGGCATGCCCTACTTCATCGGCGGGATCATCCCCGAGCGCGACGACCTGATCATCGTCTCGCCGGAGCGGCTCCGCTTGCGTTTCCGCATCGACGTGCGCACACGGTCCGAAGTCACGGCCATCGACCGCCGGGCGCGGCAGGTGACGGTGCGCGACCTGGAGACCGGGCGGAGCTACACGGAGTCGTACGACCGCGTGGTCCTGTCGCCGGGCGCCAGCCCCGTCTGTCCGTCCAGTTGCGCAATCGGCGACCGCGACGTCCACGTGCTGCGCAACCTGGAGGACATGGATCGCATCGCCGAGGCGGCCCGGGCCGCCGAGGGCGGGCGCGCCGTGGTTGTCGGCGGCGGGTTCATCGGGCTCGAACTGGCCGAGAACCTGCGCGAACGGGGCCTGCAGGTCGCCCTGGCCGAGATGCTGCCCCAGGTGCTTCCCCCACTCGACCCCGAGATGGCCGAACTCGTCCATGCCGAACTGCGTGCGCACGGAGTGGAGCTTCATCTCTCGAACGCCGTGGCGGCCATCGAGCGCCAGGACGGCCGGCTGACCGTGCGGCTGCAGGACGGCACGGCGCTGCCGTGCGCCTTCGCCGTGCTGTGTGTCGGGGTGCGGCCCAACGTCGACCTGGCCGCCCAGGCGGGGCTGACCCTCGGCGCGACGGGCGGCATCCGCGTCAACGAACGTCTCCAGACCAGCGATCCCGACATCTACGCCGTCGGCGACGCTGCCGAGACGGTCGACTGGGTGACCGGCCGGCCCGTGCTGATGCCGCTGGCCGGCCCCGCCAGCCGCCAGGCGCGGATCGCTGCCGACAACATCTGCGGCCGCGACAGCACCTTCCGCGGCGTGCAGGGCACGGCCATCGTCAGGGTCTTCGGGCTGGCCGCCGGGCAGACGGGCGCCGGCGAGAAGGCCCTCCGGCGCGCCGGCATCCCGTATGAGAAGGTCTACGTCCATCCGGACAGCCACGCCGACTACTACCCCGGCGCGTCCAGCATGACGTTGAAGCTGCTGTTCGCCCCCGGGGACGGCCGCATCCTGGGCGCGCAGGCCGTCGGCGCGGACGGGGTGGACAAGCGCATCGACGTGCTCTCCACCGCCATTCAGGCGCGCATGACCGTCTACGATCTGGAAGAGGCCGAACTCGTTTACGCTCCCCAGTTCGGTGCCGCCCGGGACGCCGTGAACATGGCGGGCTTTGTGGCCGCCAACGTCCTGCGGGGCGACCAGCAGCTGGTCCATGCCGACGCGCTGCCCGAGCGCGCGTTCCTGATCGACGTGCGCACGCCGGCCGAGTTCGAGACGGGGCACATCCCCGGAGCGGTCAACGTGCCGGTCGACGACCTTCGCGGCCGCCTCGGCGAGGTCCCCCCGGACGGCCCCGTGGTGGCCTACTGCGGCGTCGGCATGCGCGGCTACATGGCCGGCCGCATCCTGAACCAGCAGGGGCGCCCGGCGGCCAACCTGTCCGGCGGCCTGCGCACCTGGAAGCAATACCACCCGGCATGAGGGCCGTCCTGGAGCGCCGCCGGTCCTTGAAATCCTGTCGTCGGCGTGCGATCCTGCCCGCTCTCCGTCCCGATTCCGGAGCCCCCAGGGAGATGCATCATGGCTGAGTCAGCGAGTTCTGTGAAGAGGATCATGGCGGATACGATGACGACCGGCGAACTGGCCGCGCATCGCCGCCGCAACGGGATCGTCCTTCTGCCCGTCGGCTGCCACGAGATGCACGGCACGCAGATCGGGCTTGGGTGCGACACGTTCGAGGCCGAGGCGGCCTGCCGCGTGCTGGCGCCCGAATGGGACGCCGTCGTGTTGCCGCCGATCGCCTACACCTTCGGGGGCGCCACCGGCCCGTGGCCGGGCACCGTCAGCCTGCATCCGCGCGAGACGATGGACTACGTCTCGGCTGTCGTCCGCGCCATCCTGCGCAACGGCTTCCGGCGCGTCGTGCTCATCAGCATCCACGGTCCCAGCCGCTCCTACCTCGCCATGGTGCTGCGCGGCGTGTTCGAGGAGACCGGGGAGCTGCCCATCCAGTTCCACCCGCAGTGGGGCGAGTTCAACCGCCTGGTCCGTGAGGAGTTCGGCGAGGGCCAGGCCTCGACCGCATCGCACCTGGCCACGCTCTACATCTGCGGCCGCCACGGCGAGTTCGACCCGGCCGTGATCGGCGACGAGACGGCGCCCCGGACGGTTCCGCTGGACAGCCTGGTCACGCTGGAGAAGCACGACGTCCACGCTCCCTATCGCTATCTGCGGCCCGAGGACCACGTGGGCCGGAAGCCCGGGCTGACGCTGGACGACGCCCCGCGGCTGGCCGAGCAGTTCCGCCAGGCGGTCCTGACCCGCGCCGCCGGCCTGCCCGAGGACTACGAACGCTACCAGAGGGAAATGCAGCAGGCCATTGCAGGCGCCCCCTGGGATCAGGTATAGAATGGCGTCCCTTTTGAATCAGGAGGAGCATCGTGTCCCCGAAGCCCGTAGACATCGCCGGGATCGCCCGCAAGACGTACGCCACCGAGGCGGAGATGGGAAAGGCCGCCGCCGAAGAGGTCGGCGCGCTGCTGCGCGACCTCACCGTGCGCGACGGCGTGCCCGTGCTGCTGAACCTGGCCGCCGCACCGTCGCAGGACGCCTTCCTGGACGCGCTCAGCGCTGAAGAGGGCATCGACTGGACGAAGGTCACGGCGATCCACCTCGACGAGTATTTCGACCTGCCGGCCGATCACCCGAACACCTTCCGCAGCTACCTTCAGGAGCACATCATCTCGCGCGTGCCGATTCCGGCCGGGCAGGTGCACTTCATCAAGGACGTCCCGGCCGACACACCGGCGGCGCTCGCCGAGGAATACGGCCGTCGTGCGCTGAGGATCCTCAAGGACGTCCGCGCCGCCGGCGGCGTCTACCTGGCCTGCATCGGCATCGGCGTCAACGGCCACATCGCGTTCAACGAACCCGGCAGCGCCATCCGCACGGACCGCTTCCTGGTCCCGATCGAGATCGACGCGGTCTCGGTGCAGCAGCAGTATGACGACTACAAGAATCACCCGGATCCGGCCGCGCGGTATGCCACGCTCGACGACGTGCCGCGCCGCGCCATCACGGTCAGTTGCGCCGGCATCCTGGCGGCCGACCGCATCGTCTGCCTGGTGCCCGGCCCGCAGAAGGCGGCCGCCGTGCGGGGCATGTGGGACGGCCCCGTGTCGGACGACATGCCCGCCTCGCTGCTGAGGCTCCACCCGTGCGTGACGGTCTACCTGGAGGTCGACTCGGCCGCCCGGCTGGACCACCGCCCGACGCCGGCGTAGACGGCCGGTCCAGACACCGCCCTGCCTCAGGTATGGGGACGGCCGAACGCATCGGCCGTCCCCGTCGATATCCGGCCTCCCTTCTCCCCGGGTCTGCCGATATGGCAGGCCAATGACTGCCATTGCCATCCTGGCACCCCGGGCAGGCCGGTGCATGGACGCTCCCCGGAGCGACGATCCCGTAAAGCGCTCCTGTAGAATCCTTTACGTGGAGGCGGCACGATCGGCACGCGGCTTGCTTATCTGAGGGGCGGACATGAGAGAGCCCTCCGAAGGGGGCGGAACCGGAAGGCAAGGAGGTGGGACAATGGCGAACGCACTTCAGAGAAGGTACCCGGGCGGGTCGTGGCTGGAATGGCCGTTCCGTCGCCTGTTCGACGACGTGTTCGAGGGGTTCGAGGGCGAGGGAAGCCGTCTGCCCCAACTGTGGGCCGAGGGACGGTTCGTGCCGGCCGTGGATGTCTCTGAGGACGACGACCAAGTGGTGCTGACCGCCGAGGTGCCAGGCATGGACAGGAGCGACCTGGACGTCTCCGTGGACAACGGCGTGCTGACCATCCGGGGAGAGAAGAAGGAGGAGCAGAAGTCGGAGAAGGCCGGCTGGCACCGCGTCGAGCGCCGCTACGGGCAGTTCGAGCGGCGGGTGCGCCTGCCGGAATCGGTGGACGTGCAGAAGATCAAGGCGAGCTACAAGGACGGCGTGCTGAGGCTCGAGATGCCGAAGGCTGAGACCGCCCGGGCCCGCTCGATCCAGATCAAGGACTGATGTCTCACGGGCGGTCGTTGCGCGGCGGCCGGGGCTCCCACCCCGGCCGCCGCCGTTGTCCGGCCCGGCGGCTCATACCCCTGGGGCACGACCTGCGCAGAGGCGCCAAGACGCCGGGAACGGTCAGACGGACAGAGGTCGCTCTCGGTCCCGTCCGTCTTGCGTGACACCCAATTGTCTTTGCGGCGGTCGCGCGGTAGAGTGACGTGCTGGACCATTCCCGTGGATCCGTTTTGGGGAGGGTTTGCGCTATGAACAAGTCACTCGCCATCGTGCTGGGTCTGTTGCTGGTCGCCGCGGTGCCCGTTCGAGCTGAGGTCAGCCTGTCGCCGGCCTTCGGGGATCACATGGTGCTTCAGCGCGGCGTCAAGGCGCCGGTCTGGGGCCGGGCGGCGCCGGGCGAGCAGGTGACCGTGGCCATCGCCGGCAGGACGGCAGAGGCGACCGCCGACGCCGATGGACTCTGGCAGGCCGCCGTTGGGCCGCTGGAGGCCGGCGGGCCGCACAGGCTGTCGGTCAGCGCAGGGCAGGAGACGTTGACGCTCGGCAACGTGCTGGTGGGGGACGTGTGGATCTGCTCGGGCCAGTCCAACATGGAATGGCCGCTCTTTCGGGCCCGTGACGGCGCCGACGAGGTGGCCGCGGCGGAATGGCCACGCATCCGCCTGTTCACTGTGGCGAAGAACGTATCCCGGACCCCCATCCGCTCGTTGACGGGGCAGTGGAGCGAATGCAGCCCTGCGACCGCCGGCAGCTTCTCGGCGGTGGGCTACTTCTTCGGGCGCGAGCTTCTCGGCGAACTGGACGTTCCGATCGGTCTGATCGATTCCTCCTGGGGCGGAACCGTGGCCGAGGCCTGGACCCGCTACGAAGTGCTGCAGGCGGATGACGTGCTCCGTCCGATCGTGGAACGCTTCGAGAAGCTCCTTGCCGAATGGCCCACCCGCCGGATCGAATACGAGAGGCAGTTGGCCGAGTGGGAGGCGGCCAACTACTTCCCCGAGCCGGTCAACGAGGGCCTGGTCAAGGGCTGGGCCGCGCCGGAATTCGACGACTCGGAATGGGCCGAGATGTCGGTCCCCGGCGCGTGGGAGGGATCCGGGCAGCAGATCGATGGCGTCGTCTGGTACCGTCGCGCCGTGGATATCCCTGCCGACTGGGCGGGCAAGGGTCTGGCGCTGGGTCTGGGCACAATCGACGACGCGGACGTGGCCTACTTCAACGGTACCCAGGTGGGCGAGACGCGGAGGGACACGCCCAATGCCTACCGGCTGCCCCGCACGTACACGGTGCCCGGGGGACTCGTGAGGGCCGGCCGGGCCGTCATTGCCGTGCGGGTCTACGACCGTTACGGAGCGGGTGGGTTCACGGGCACGCCGGCGACGATGCGCCTGAAGCTCCTGGGGGGCGCCCACGACGGGTTGGCTCTCGACGGCCAGTGGCGGTACGCTCCGGGTGCCCACCGTGAGCAGCCGGCGGAGTATCCCCCCAGGCCTCGCGCCCCGCAGGGGCCGGAGGACGCCAACTCGCCGGCCGGGCTCTACAACGCGATGATCAACCCGCTCATGCCGATGGCCATCAAGGGCGTCATCTGGTACCAGGGCGAGTCGAACGGGTGGCGGGCCGAGCAGTACCAGACGCTCTTTCCCGCGATGATCCGCTGCTGGCGCCATGCCTGGGGCCAGGGCGACTTCCCCTTCCTGTTCGTCCAGTTGGCGAACTTCACGCAGATGCAGCAGGACCCCGTCCAGCCGCAGGATGCGTGGCCGGAACTCCGCGAGGCCCAATCGATGGCGCTCGCTGAGCCGAACACCGGCATGGCCGTCATCATCGACATCGGTGCGGCGGACGACATCCACCCCCTCAACAAGCAGGAGGTGGGGCGGCGTCTCGCACTGGCCGCCCTGAAGGTGGCCTACGGCCACGACCTCGTCTACTCGGGGCCGATGTTCGACTCCATGAAGGTCGAAGGCAACAGCGTGGTTCTGAGCTTCCAGCACGTCGGCAGCGGGCTGTGTACCAGGGACGGGGGACCGCTGAAGGGGTTCATCGTCGCGGGCCAGGACCGCGTGTTCCATTGGGCCGAGGCCCGAATCGAGGGGGACACGGTCGTCGTGCGCTGCGACGAGGTGGCCGCGCCGGCGGCCGTGCGCTACGCATGGGCGAACAACCCGATCTGCAACCTCCAGAACCGCGAGGGCCTGCCGGCCTCACCGTTCCGCACCGACACCTGGCGCGGCCTGACGGCCGGGAACCGCTGACTCCGGAGACACGGAGCCGCGGAGCGCTGCCGGCGGGAGTTGCCCACCGGGTAGAGCCGGGCTGGGCGAGCAAGGTCGGGCCGTGCGGCGAGCGGCGGCCAGTGCCACTGTCGATGCCTTCGCCGAGCCCGGTGTCAGCGCATCAGCAACAGGCTGAGGGCCATCACGGCCATGCCGCCGACGAGGCCGAGCAGGCTGTCGTGGCCTTTGCCATAGGCGCGGCTGGTGGGCAGCAGTTCGTCCAGGCTGATGTAGACCATGATGCCGGCCACGCCGCCGAAGAGGACTCCCAGCACCTCCGGCGGTACGACGCTGACCGTGCCGCCCACCACGAGCCGGAGCCCCAGGTAGGCGACGAGGGCCCCCGCCGGTTCGGCCAGGCCGCTGAGCACGGAGTAGACGAACGCCGTCCGGCGTTTGCCCGTGGCGTAGTAGATGGGCACCGAGACGCTGACGCCCTCGGGGATGTTGTGCAGCGCGACGGCGACGGCAATCGCCGCCCCCAGCTGGGGGTCGGCCAGCGCGGCCATGAAGGTCGCCAGGCCCTCGGGGAAGTTGTGGATCGCGATTGCGAGCGCCGTGAACAGGCCCATGCGCATCAGCCGGTGGTCCGGCGAATGATCGTGCGGCCCCTGGTGCGCACCCGTGCCGTCGGCGGCGGGCGCGCCGGGCGCGGGGGGGCGTGCGTGGGGGTCCCGCAGTGGGGCGGACTCGGCGGCCGAGTGCAGGTCGTGCGGGTTCTCGGCTGCCGGGATCAGGGCGTCGATGAGGCCGATCAGCGCGATGCCGCCGAAGAACGCGCCCACGCCGATCCAGTCGCCCGTCGGCTCCCCGTAGGCGCCCGTCAGTTGTTCGGTGCCCTTGAACAGGATCTCGACGAACGACACGTAGAGCATCACGCCGGCGGAGAACCCGGTGGCGACCGACAGGAACCGGTAGTTCGACCGCCGGGTGAAGAACGCGATGACGCTGCCGATGCCCGTGGCCATCCCGGCAAACAGCGTCAGGCCCAGCGCAATCCACACGTTCCCTGCCATCCCGCGCCTCTCCAGGACCAGAACGCAGAACACACCGTTCGCTACAGCCTACCGCATCCGCTCGCTGCCGTCGAGTCGGGCCGCCAGCGTCGCCGGCGCACGGGCCGTGCGTCTGTTGCGGCCCCGGTGCGGCGGTGGCACAATGGTCGTTCGTCACGTTGCGCGCCGGGTGTCGTCGTGGTTCCATGCCATTGGAGATGGCGGTGAACAGGAAGGAACGTGTCCAAGCCGTGCTGGCCGGCCGCAGGCCCGATCGGGCGCCCGTGAGCTTCTGGCACCATTTCCCGGCAGACGCGGCCGCCGGGCAGCCGGCCGTCGATGCCCACATGCGGCACCTGGAGGCCTACGACCTCGACTTCCTGAAGATCATGGGGGACAACGGCTACCCGCGGCCCAAACCCATCGTCACTTCGATCGGGGACCTGGGGAGTTTCCAGGTACTGAACGGTGACGAAGGCCCCTTCGAGATGCAGCTCGGTCTGATCCGAGGCCTGCGGACGCGTCTCGGGCCCGACGTGCTGTGCTGTACGACCCTCTTCAACGCGTGGACGGTCCTGCGGCGCTGCCTGGGAGACGCGGACATGCCCCCCGTGCCCGGCGGGGGCGGGGCCGACCCGCGCGACGATGCCATCAAGGGTTGGCTCGAACAGGACAGGCCCGCCTTCGTCGAGGCCCTTGATCGGGTTGCCCGGTCGCTGGCGAACTTCGCGGCCCGGTGCGTCGAGGCCGGGGCGGACGGCGTCTTCCTCTCCTGCCGTGAGGACTGGGTCGAGGGGCCCGGCGGCCCGGGGACCTACGAAGAACTCGTGCGCCCGCGCGACCTGCTGATCCTGGACGCCGTCAAGGACGCGACGTTCAACGTCCTGCACGTCTGCGGCACGCCCATCGACTTCCGGCGCTTCAACGACTACCCCGTCCACGTGGTCAACTGGCCCGACCGGCAGTGCGGCCCCAGCATCGCCTCCGTGAAGGACTGGCTCCGGCCCGCCATCTGCGGCGGAGTCAACAACCTCACGACGATGCCGAAGGGCACGCCGCGGCAATGCGCGGACGAGGTGCGCGACGCCCTGCGCCAGGCGGGCGAACGGCCCATCATCATCGGCGCCGGCTGCACCTACGACCCCGCCGCCGTCCCCGCCGAGAACCTCCGCGCCATCCGCCGCGCGGTCGGCGATCAGGCGTTCCCTCACGGCGCTACGTACTCGCCGAGAGGTTGATCCGGCGGAAGGTCTCGAAGCAGCGGCCGTCCGGCCGGCGCGTCTCCTCGATCATCCGGCGGATGACGTGCGCGCGGAGGGCCTCCTTCTCGCCCGCCGGCACGCGCGCCAGGAAGGGGACAAGGCTCGGCTGATCGACCCAGCGCACCATCGCGTCCACGTCGGGGAAGAAACGGTCCGCGTTCTCGGCCCACACGCGCGCCTCGCCCGGGCCGCTTTCGGCCACGAGCGCCGCGTACTCCTCGAGCGGCGGCATGTACCACGGCCATTCGAAGCGGGCGAAATGGAGGGCGAACCGCTCCGTCGCCATCGCTTCGCGCACCACGCGGAAGAAGTGGGAGCAGTTCCCCTCGCCCGCGAAGTTGAACCGCACGTGCCCAGCCGGGCGCAGCGCGCGGCGCACGTTCGCGAGCAGCCGCCGGTGGTCCTTCACCCAGTGCAGCGTGGCGTTCGAAACGACTACGTCGAACCGGGACTGGAAGTCGATCTCGTTGATGTCCATCCGCAGGAACTGCAGGTTCGGGCGGGCCTTCGGCAGCGCGGCGTCGATCATGCCCTGCGAGGCGTCGATGCCCACGACCTGCCCGCGCGGCACGAGGTCGGCGATGCGGGCCGTGAGCGTGCCGTCGCCGCTGCCGAGGTCGAGCACGCACTCATCGCCCTGGAGTGCCAGCTCGGCGATCAGCACGGCGCCCCATTCCTTCTGGTGCGTGGACGCCTGCTCGTATCTGCGGCCGTCGAATTCGTGTGCCATGCGGGCGGGCGATTCAGTTACTCGACGGGCGGCATGGGCGAGAGCTTCACGCCCTCCGGGCTGCGGGCGCGGATCAGCATCGCTTCGATCAGCCCCCGGTTGCGGTCGGGGCGTGTCGTGCACGCGATGACCTGCTCGTGGTCGAGCCGGTTGATCCGCTCGTTCATCGACTTCAGGGCGTCCATGCAGTTGATGAGTGCGCGCTGGACCGGCATCCGCTCCGGGTTCAGGTCCAGGCCGAAGTAGCCCTTGTAGCCGTGCATCTTCAGGACGTAGAGTGCGGCCTCGGCCTGGTCCGGGCTGATGGCGCCGACGTTCTGGTCCTGGTCGTAGTTTCCGAGCGGTTGGGCGTTCCAGTGCGTGTGGAACAGCCGCCCGTACTCCATCACCAGGCTGAAGGCGTACGGCAGGTCCTCGAAGCCCATCAGGACGTGCCCGACCTCGGGGTTGAGGCCGATGAGCGCCTCGCCCTTGTCGAGCAGCCTGCGGTTCTCGGGGTTCTTCAGGAGCGCCTCGGTCTTCATGCCCATCAGGAGGCCTTCGGGCGTGGTGCCGTACAGGATGTGGCCCCGCGGCTCGTAGGGCTTGGGCTCCTCGGCCACGCGCACGCCGGGCACGGCGTCCATGGCCTCGGCCAGTCCCTCGCAGAAGCGGTCCCTGGCGGCCGTCAGGTCGATGCCGAACGGATTCTCATAGCCGTCGATTCCGGGCCAGACGATGGCGAAGTCGCTCTGGATGCGCTTGTTGAGTTCGAGGGTGGTCTTCGTGCGCCGGATGGCGGCGCGGCGCACCTTGGGGATGGGGCTGCTGAGGGCGCCGAACTCGAACTGGGCGTCGTAGAAGAGGTTCGGCACGATGGTGATCAGACGGATGCCGGTCTCGCGGCCGAACCGGACGTAGCGGTCGATGTTCTCCTCGTTGACCTCGTTCGGGTAGTGCGCTTCGAGGCCGCAGAGGCCGTGCCTGGCCAGCGGGGCGGCTGTTTCGAACACGCGGTCCAGCCACTCGTCCGGCCCCGGCTTCTCGACGTACTTGTCGTGGAACCGCCCGCCGCCGGGCCAGAAAAACCAGACGCCGGCGGAGAATTTCAGGTCGAGTTCAAAGCTCTGCAGGTGCTTGATGAGCGCCTGCGGCGTCCGTCGCCGTGCCTGCTGTCTGGTGCTGACGCGGGGCATCGCCGCCTCCTTGACCGAGGTGGGAACCGAGGGATCCGGTACCTTCTTCGCGCAGTGCATGGTAGCAGAGGGCCGGCGCGGGTCAAGTGCGAGCGTCTCCCCGCTGACGGGCCGACCGGATCTTCACTCAACGTGCGGGCCGGTCTGCGGTATAATGGTTGCGGCGGCCCCGGCCGGAAGGGCGCGGCCGACGGCGTTCAGCGAGCCCAGAGATCGAGCCCATGGCGACAACCGCCTTCGTACGATATGGAATCATGGACAAGACGGAGCCGTTCTCGGCTCCGGACAACGTCCTGCAGGTCAACGACGAAGTGATCGTCCGCACGCAACGCGGTGTCGAGTGGGGGCGGGTGGTGCTGCTGCAGCCGCAGAAGCCCGGCAAGGGGCGCATGGCGGGCGAGGTGCTGCGCGCCGTGACGGCGGCCGACGCGGAGAAGCACGCCGACATCGTGGACCGTCAGGAGATCGAGGAACTCAAGTGCTGCCGGAGGCTCGTCAAGGAGCACGAGCTGCCGATGAAGGTCGTCGGAGTCGAGCACCTGTTCGGCGGCACGAAGATCATCTTCTACTTCCTGGCCGAGGGCCGGGTCGACTTTCGCGATCTGGTCAAGGACCTGGCCAAGGCCTATCGTACCCGCATCGAGATGCGGCAGATCGGCGTGCGGGACGAGGCGCGTCTGATGGGGCAGCTCGGGCCCTGCGGCAAGGAGCTGTGCTGCCGCACCTTCCTGACCGCGCTCAAGCCCGTGCCGATGAAACTGGCCAAGGATCAGAAGTCGACGCTCGATCCGGCCAAGATCAGCGGCACCTGCGGGCGGCTGAAATGCTGCCTGAAGTTCGAGGAGGAGACCTACCGCGAGTTCAAGCGGAATCTCCCGCGGCGGGGCACGAAGGTCAGGACGCGGCAGGGCGACGGGGTCGTGGTGGACTACGAGATCATCACGCAGACGGTCGAGGTGGATATGGGGAAGGGCGAACGGCAGAAGTTCCCCCTGGAGGAACTGCAGTTCGACCACGAGCGGTAGCCGCCGCGCGATCCCTTGACACGGCCGTCGGCACGTTCTACACTTGCCGGTGTGCGGTTGGCGCAAGGCGGCCGCGCGTGGGCCTTCGAGGAGTTGTGAGGGGACATATGCTGCGCCCAAGAACCCTGGGGAAGATCGCCATCGGGGTGCTGGTATTCTGCTGTCTGGCCACCGCCTTCCTGTTCGCGCTCGAGGTGAAGAACGAGGCGACCCTCTACAAAGGGTTCCGTGCCGTCGCCTATGCGGTCATGGGAGTGGCGTTCGCCATCGTCTACCGGTACTTCGAGGACTGACGAGCCCCCCGTACCCGGCCGAAGCGTGCGGCGTCTTCCGCGTGCGGTATCCCCCGTGCCGCACCGGCCCCGGGCGCCTATTCCTCCTCGCCGCCCTCCGTCGTGTCCGGCGCCGGTGCCGGTTCCTCCTCCCGTCCGGTGCGGCCTTCCTTCTGGCGCATGTCCGAGAACAGGGGCTCGACGGTGATGATGTTCTCCCGGCGTCCGTCCGGATCGAAGGAAGCGGACGGCCGGGTGGGCTTCCGGTGGCTGCTGAAGGGGCTGGACGGCCCCGGCGGCGCGGCGACATCGTGCAGGATCTCCTCCTGGACGGCCTCCAGCGCGGCCAGGACCGTGCTCTCGACGGTCGTCAGGGAGTCGGCGACGAGCTGCCGGACGGCCTCCCGAAGCTCCCGTTCCAGGGTCGAGAAGTCGCCGCGGAACTCCCCCACGTGCTTGGCCAGGGCCTCGGCCGTCTGTGCGCCCTTTCGTGCATCCGCCGCGACCGCCTCCAGCTTCTCCTCGAGCGACTGCAGATCACGTCGCAGCGCCTCCACGTTGCGCCGGGCCTGACGAAGCTCCGCGGCCTGGGCCTCGGCGGCGGTCTTCCATGCCTCCCGGGCCTCGATCATCTCCCCGCTGGTTCGCTCCTCCAGTTCGTCCACCCGGCCCTGAAGCTCGCCCGCCACGCCGCTGAAGTGCGACTCGACGCCCTTGAGGCCGCCGCCGAGCGCGTTCACGCGCTCCCGGAACCTCTCCAGAGGGGCCATGAAGATCAGGCAGTAGGTGGCCATGCCGAGCGCCGTCAGGCTCGTGACGATCAGTACCACGCCCAACCATCGGTCCATCGCGTCGGCTCCTCCCCGCAGGGTTACGGTTCGTCCTGGCGGCCTGTGAACGCGCGATGCACGCGGCGGAACCTTCGCCAGAACACCACGGCCATCAGGATCAGCACGCCGACCAGCGCGGCCTGGCCCCAGACCGTGTCCCGCACGAATACCGTCAGGAAGAACAGCGCCCCGACCGACAGCAGAATCAGCAGGTCCTCCCCGCGGATGCCGGCCCGGGGGGCCTCTTCATTGTCCCACTCATGGGGCACGTGCGCCTCCGGGTGGACTCGGGGCAAGGCGAACGTCTATATTCTAACGGGGCACGCGGCCATGTCAACGCGGTCGGGCACCGACCGGGCGGCGCGCCCGTTCCCGAATGCGGCAGGGCAGGGCGATGGATGGCACTGAATCGCTCCGGCGGTTCCTGGCTCCCGATGCCGGACGGGTCGGGCAGGTGGTCACGCTCGGGGCCGAACAGAGCCGCCACCTGTCCACGGTCCTGCGTGTCGGAGTGGGCGCCCGGGTGCGCCTCTTCGACGGGCGCGGCGCAGAGTTCGCCGGGCACGTCGAGCGGATCGGACCGGCGGGGGTCCAGGTGCGCGTGGATCAGGCGTGTGCGCCGCGAGCGGGTGGCGAGGCCGTTCTGACCCTCGCCTTTGCGCCGCCGCCCGGGCAGCGGGCCGACGTGCTCGTCGAGAAGGCCGGCGAACTGGGCGCCTGGCGGATCGTCCCGATCGTGTGCGAACGCCTGCAGGGCTTCCAGGCGACGGCGGCGGGCAAGCGACAGGACCGCTGGGAGCGCAAGGCGCGCGAGGCGGCCCGGCAGTGCGGCCGCGCGCGCGTGCCGGACGTGGCCGAGCCGGTGGCCTTTGACCGTTTCGTGCAATCGGACGGCGCCCGCGTGCGGCTGATCGGCTCCACGGGCGAGGCGACGCCGCTCTGGCATGCGCTGGCCGGTCTGCACGGCCCGGCGGCATCCGTCACGATGATCGTCGGCCCTGCCGGCGGCTTCACGCGCCGTGAGACGGATCTTGCGCAGGAGGCGGGGTTTGTCGCGGTGTCGCTGGGGCCGCACGTGCTGCGGGTCGAGACGGCGGCGGTGGCGATGCTCGCGGTGGTCACGGCCTGGCTGGCCGGTGCCGGGCCGTCGGCGGCAGGAACTGGAGGCGGCGACGGGATTCGAACCCGTGGATGACGGTTTTGCAAACCGTTGCCTTGGTCCACTTGGCTACGCCGCCCCTGGCACCTATCTTACTGGAAGGCGGGGGCGAAGCCAAGCACCTGTGCGTGGGGCCGCCGTCGGGCGGGCGCCGAGCCCGGGTCGGGCGGGCGGCGAGGTCGGCCTCCGCGCCGTTTTGGGCTTGACTTTTGCCCGTCGGGCTGTTGGTGTAGAGGTGAGGGCGTCGGGCGCCCGGAGGGCGCAACGGGGGACCTCGGACGGTGGCGGGCCCGGCCGTGCGGCGGGCCGCTCCGGGGCGGTGCCCGAACGTCATCCGGTTCATCTTCGGGAGAGTCAGGAGGGGCGCCGTGGCACTGCTGACGAAGGACGAACTGCGGAGTCTGGTGGCGGACGGGGACGGTCCGGCGGTGTCGGTGTACACGCCCACGGAACGCCAGGGGAAGGAGACCCGTCAGAATCCGATCCGCTTCAAGAACCTGGTGCGGTCGGCGCGGGACGCGCTCGGCACCTCGGGGCTGACGCCGTCGGAGGCCGACGCGTTGCTCGCGCCGGCCCGGCGGCTCCTGGAGGACGTGGATTTCTGGCAGCACCAGGCGGACGGGCTGGCCGTCTTCGTCGGACCGGACCGCATGTTCTGCTATCGCGTGCCGCTCCCGGTCGAGAGCCTGTCCGTCGTCGGGCGGCGCTTCCATATCAAGCCCCTGCTGCCGCTTCTGAGCAGGGACGGACGGTTCTACATCCTGGCGGTCAGCCGCAGGAGGGTTCGCCTTCTGGAGGCGACGCACTGGAGCGTGCGGACGCTGGACGTGCCGGGGATGCCGCAGAGCCTGGAGGAGGCGCTGAACCTGGACGTGCCCGAGAAGCACCTGCAGTTCCGCACCGGCACGGGCGACGGGGGAGCCGGGGGCGCCAAGGGGGCCATCTTCCACGGCCACGGCGCCGGCAAGGACCTGGAGAGGGACCGGACGCGGGAGTTCTGTCGGCTGATCGACGCGGCCGTGCACGCGGTGCTGCGGGAGGAGCACGCGCCGCTGGTGCTGGCCGCGACGGAACTGCTGCGGGCGGTCTACAGGGAGGTCACCGGCTACGGCCATGTCTGGGACGGCGCCGTGAACGGGAACCCGGACCATGTGAGCGAGGACGAGCTGCGGGACCGGGCCTGGTCGCTCGTCGAGCCGGGCTTCCTGGCCGCTCAGACGGAGGCGGCCGGGCTGGTCGAGCAGGCCCTGGCGACGGACCGGGGGGCCGGCGACCTCAGGAAGGTGGTTCGGGCGGCCCACGCCGGACGCGTCGAGGTGCTGTTCGTGCCGCTCGGCGTGCACCGCTGGGGGCGCTACGAGCCCGAGACGCGGAGCGTCGTCGTTCACGAGCAGGGGGCTCCGGGCGACGAGGACCTGCTGGACGGGGCGGCCGCGCAGGTGCTTCTGCACAGGGGCACCGTCTACGCGGTCGAGCCGGGCGCCGTTCCCGGCGGGCAGCTCGAAGCGGCCGCGCTGTTCCGCTACTGAGCCGGCCGCCGGGCGTCGCGCGCGTTGACGGGGTGTTGGTGGCGGCCTACAATCCGTGAGGTCAACGGGCCCGATTCGGCGGCTCCCGGGGGAGCCTGGGCTCGCGTGCCGGTCTGGGAGGGAATGGGCAATGACGCGTGCCGGCCGTCTGTGCGTGGGGGCAGCGGTTCTGATGCTGGGGGCGTGCGGGTGTCTGAACCTCGGGCCGCTCCTGACCGGACGGATGGAGACGGTGGTTGTGCGGCGTTCGCCGCGCTGGATGGACTGCAACCGCGTCGCCCTGATCGATCTGGACGGGTTCCTGGGAGACCGGAGCGGTCGGGCCCTGCCGATGACCACTGTGGCCGACGTGCGTGAGAAGCTGGACAGCGCGGCGCGCGACGCGCGCGTGCGCGCCATCGTCGTGCGCGTGGACAGCCCCGGCGGCGGGGCGGCCGCCAGCGACATGATGTACCGGCAGATACAGCAGTTCCGGAGCGAGACGGGCCGGCCCGTCGTCGCCGCGTTGATGACCACCGCCGCCTCCGGCGGCTACTACGTGGCACTCCCGGCCGACCGCATCGTGGCCGCGCCGACCACGGTGACCGGCTCGGTCGGCGCCGTGATGACGGTGGTCAACGTCGAGGGCCTGCTGGGCAAGATCGGGGTCCGGTCCGACAGCATCAAGTCCGGCGAGGTCAAGGACATCGGTTCGGCCACCCGCACCATGACCCCGCAGGAGCGGGCCCTGCTGGAGGGGGTCATCCGGAGCTACTCACAGCGCTTCCTGGACCTGGTGCGGCAGCACCGCCCGCAGATGACCGAGGAGGCGATCCGGACCATCTCCGACGGCCGCATCCTGACGGCGGAGCAGGCGCTGGAACTCGGCATGGTGGACAGGATCGGCTACTTGGATGAGGCCATCGAGGAGGCCTGCCGGCTGGCCGGCATCGAGACGGCCGAGGTCGTTCTCTACCGCCCCTTTCCGCACTACAACGAGAACATCTACGCCCGTGCGCCGTCCGGCGGGGCCGGCGCGCCACTGTCCGCCATGGACCTGCTGAGCTGCCCCGTGGGGCCGCTCTACCTGTGGGCCCCCGGGTTGTAGATACCGTGCCCGGAGGCTGAGCGGTGTGCGACGGACGGGGCAGAGCCATCTGCGCTGATCGTGAGGAGGGGCGATGGAAGCGGTTGGCGCGAGGGCAAAGAAGTAGTTACCCCAGGTTCGGCCCGTCAGAGGCGCTCTGGGGTGGTTGGAGGTCGACAACTACCCGGTGCGGGCGGTCTGGAACTCGATCCTGGCCGGGATCGTCTATCAGCATCCGTCGGTGGAGAGCCTGCGGCGGGACAAGCTGCGGAGCCTGGTGGCCGCCTGAGGGCGGCACCGGCTCCGGGGCCAGCTCGCGCCGATCCCCTCCGCCCGGGCCCCACAGCGCAGATGGCTCGGGCAGTTGACAGGTGACGGGTGCGGCCTGTGTAATGGTCATGCGCGTGAGCCGCCCGGTGCGGCCGGGACGTGGATTCGGAGGGGGAGATATGCCGCTTGTGGAGTATCGCTGTGAGGACTGCGGGCACGTCACGGAGATCCTCGTGAGGGTCTCGGAGGACCAGGCTCCGCCCTGCCCCGAGTGCGGCAGTGCGCGTACGCGCCGGCTGATCTCCTCGTTTGCCGCGCGCGTGGCGCCCGGCAAGCCCGTCGGCCGTTGCGAGACATGCCCGCACGACTCATGCCCGATGCGCTGAACGGCGCCGCACGACAGCCGTGTCCGTCTGCGTTGTCGTTTCTGAGGAGCCGTCCATGGCCGGCGAGTCGATACGCCCCTGTGCGAAGCAGGATGCCCCTGCCGTCGTGACGATGTGGAACGACGCCCTGATGCGGGAGGCGGCGGGCCACGAGTGGTA
The DNA here is from genome assembly GCA_012728835.1 of Candidatus Brocadiaceae bacterium. Lineage (NCBI taxonomy): Bacteria > Pseudomonadati > Planctomycetota > Candidatus Brocadiia > Candidatus Brocadiales > Candidatus Brocadiaceae > Candidatus Brocadiaceae bacterium. Next base: position 19,817 of record JAAYEJ010000059.1, read on the forward strand.
CCTGGCGGCGCACCGGCTCACCGTGCCGGCGCTCGAACAGGTGGCGGCGCATCCGAACTACCGGGCCGACGGGGGCCTGGTCTGCGAGGTGGACGGCGAGGTGGTCGCCTACGGCCGGGCGGCCGTTCGGCACGTCCCCGCGTTTGAGGGCCAGGACCTGAGCGCGCTTCCGGCGTACCTGGAGGGGTTCGTCGTGGATGAGCGCTGGAGGGGACGGGGCATCGGCGGACGCATCCTGACGCAACTGGAGGCCTTCGCGCGGAGCAGCGGCAGAGACGCCGTCCAGATGAACTGCTTCTGGTCGCCGATCCGGCCGATGTCGCTGCTGCCCGGCTCCACGGGCTACGGCTTCCTTCTGCGGCGCGGCTACGAGGCGCTGCCGCCCGAGATGCAGTTGCGGCTGACGTTCGAGGGTGCCGGATTCGATCACAAGGCCCGTCAGGGGCGCCAACGGCTGCGCGAACAGGGCCTGGACCTCCGGTACTACGAGGATGCCGACCGGGCGTCCTTCGAGGAGCTTCTCCGCGGGCATTTCCTCGCGTGGTGGCACGACCTGTACGGGCCGAACCTGGATCGGCCGACGCCGCACGGCGTGCTCGTGGCGCTCGACGGGCGGCGGGTCGTCGGGTTCATCGGGTTCGTGCACGTGAAGGACGACGGGACGGCGGACTTCACCCCCGGCGTGCACCCCGACTACCGCCGGCGGGGCATCGCCACCGCGCTGCTGGACATGTGGGCCGCCGAGGTGCAGCGCCTGGGGGCCGTCCGGAGCGAGATCGCCACCAATGTGGAGAACGCCGCTCGCCACATCTACTTCGAGATGGGCTACGAGAAGATCGGGGAGTTCTCCTCTCGGCTGACACGGAAGCTGGATTGACGCGCACTCGGCGCGCCGAGTCACGAGTGAGAAACGGAAGCACGTATGAGCGAGCGAAGGTGCCTGGTCGTCTTCTACTCCCGTACGGGGAACACGCGCCGGGTCGGCGTGGAGGTTGCACGGCAGCTCGGCTGCACGGTGGACGACCTGACGGACGTCAAGCCCCGCGGCGGCATGCTCGGCTTCGTGAAGGGTGGGATCGACGCGGCGCGGAAGAGGCTGACGCAGGTCGCCGGCGTCGGGCACGACCCGGGGGAGTTCGATCTGGTCGTGATCGGGACGCCCGTCTGGGCCGGCACGATGGCGCCGGCCGTGCGCACGTATCTGGCGGAGCGGAAGGACCGCCTTCCCGAGGTGGCGTTCTTCCTGACAACGCGCAGCACCGGGGTGGAGAAGACCTTCCGGCACATGGAGGAGGCGTGCGGAAAGCGCCCGAAGGCCACGCTCGATCTGCGCGAACGCGACGTGCGCAAGGGCGATCCGTCCGAGGCAATCGGCGCGTTCGTCGCCGCGCTAAGCGCCGAGCCGAACGAGGGACGCCCCGCGCCGTAGGCATGCCACGAGGCGAACGCGCGGCTGCGGCGCTTTTACCCCGGCCCGTCCGGTGAGGCGTCCGGGTCGTTGCGGAAGTACTCGCCCACCGCTTCCTCGAACTGCTGCGCGGTCAGGCCGGCCCATTCGATGATGGGCCGTTCGAGCAGAGCGCGCGTCTCCTGCGAGATGCGTCCGCTCTGAGCCAGTTCGCGTCCGGCCTGTCCGAGCGAACCCCGCAATGCCTCCCATGGTTCCGCCAGCATCGGCGTGCCTGAGAGAGTGTCCAGGAATCCGCCCGCGGCGAGGCAGACGGGCTCCACGCCCAGGCGACGGAACTTGAATCGCAGAGCGTCGAAGGACGACTCGTCCGCGAAGCCGCAGTTCGACAGGACAAGCCACCTGACCGTCCCGGCGCCGGCCTGCAGCGGGTGGCGGCCCTCTGCGTCTCCGTTGCGGCCCAGCCACGGCTGTGCGGTCGGCAGGAGCCGCTCCAGGAAGGCCTGGACGCGTGCCGGCACGCCGAGGATATGGAGCGGGAAACCGAGCACGAACACGTCCGCCGCCGCCAGTCGTTCGAGCATGGCGGCGCCGCCGTCGCGCAGTATGCACCTGCCCGGCGTCCTGGTCCAGCAACTGAAGCAGCCGGTGCAGGGCCGCACGTCCAGGTCGTCGAGGTAGACGTACTCGACCTTCGCGCCCCCCGCCCGCGCCGCGTCCAGCATGGGCCGCAGCAGGATCTCGGTGTGGCTCTCCGCCTTGCGGGGACTGCCGTTGACGGCCAGTATCCTCATGAGCCCTCCGTACCTGCTCGTGCACAGACGCCGGTCGGGTCAGGGCAGGCGGGCCGGCGGGCCGGCCATGAACGCCTGCATGAAACCATTCACGAGGCTCGAAAGCGCCTCCACCGGGACGACCAGCCGTGCCTGGAGCCTGCCCGCATCGTCCACGGCCGCCGCCAGGCCGACTCCGGGGGCGGGCGCGAAGCGCAGGTTCCGGCCGAACGGGAGGAACGGCATGCCGGCATTCTCCATGGCGGAGGCCAGGGCGCGCACGTAGGCGCCGATGAGCCCTCCCAGATCGACGTAGCCGACCACGGCCGGTTCGGCGGGCATGCCCGCCATGGCCGCCTTGAACTCCGGCCGGCCGGCCAGCGACGAGAGGCTGCCGTCGAGCGCCGCCTTGAGGCCGTCCAGGGCGCCGGAGCCCTGCCAGACCATCCAGGCTTCGTCCACGAACGCCGAATACGCCCTCAGGTCCGGTCCCATCATCGCGGCCATCATCTCCCGCTGCATCGCTACGGCCTGGGCGGCTTCGGGCTGACCCGTCTCCTCGAACTGGAGGTCGTAGTCCCATTCTGCGATGGTGTGGCCGGCGTGCGTCGCCGCGTCCGGAGTCATGGCGACCCGCGTCGTGACGCCGGTGCGGGCCTGCCTGGCGACATCTTCGACGAGCGGCAGAAGGGACTGGAAGACCTCCTGAGCGCGTGCGGCATCCTTCACGCCGGCAACGTTGACGGGGACCAGGAAGCCTTGCGGCGAGACGGCGATCGCCGTGGCGAGGCGGCCGTCCATCACGGCGAGCATCTCCGTCACCTTCTCCCGGATGCGGGCGAGCGACTCGGCGGCGGACTCGTCGGACCCCGCCAGAGCACTCAGGAGCCTCATGTACAGGTCGAGGGTGGGGGCCGGATCGCCGACGTGAGCGGCGAAGACGGCCACCGCACCGGCCGGCAGGGAGCCCATAAAGTCCAGGGCGCGCCCCTCGACGGTCGTCAGGTGCGCGGCCAGTGCGCTGCCCACGACCGGCTGCACGCTCTTCGTCACGACGATCGCGTCCGGGGCCAGGGTGAGCGTGGCCTCGACGACCTCGACCTGGGTGGCGGCGGCCTCGACCGTTGCGATGGCCATCCGCCCCATGTCCAGGTTCACCTGCGCCTGCCGGGGCAGGTGAACGGCCGCCCGGTCGATCTCTCCGCGGAGCATCTCGAACGGGTTGCGTCCCTGTTCGTCCAGTGCGCCGACGAGATCGCGGATCCGCACGGCGACTCCGGCGTCGGCCTGTGGGAAGAACGACTTCCCGGCCAGTGTGCCGTCCGCCACGAGGCTGCCCACGGCGCGCACTCCGTCGGGGTTGCGGCCCAGCACGACACGGTCATCGACGATCATGATCGCCAGCGGCCGAGCCGGGCCGGCATCCCACACGTTCTCGTCGAAGGCGTTCAGGGGGTCCTCCTCGTACAGGTGCAGATTGCCGTCCGTCTCGCCCCCGTGCAGGTTCTGCGGCAGGGCGTCCAGGTAGCGGTCGGCATCCAGGACACCGAAGGTGAAGACGGGGGCCGCCACGTCCCCATCCCGGCAGGTCACCAGGAGCAGCGGGGCGCTGAGGTCCAGCACGGACGGGTCGTCGGTCCTGGCCGGCCCGCTCAGGGCGGTGCGGAGCGAACTGAACGGGGCGCCCGGTACCAGGCGCCGGAGCAGGTTCTGGAGCTTCTGCTCGGCCTGCGCGAGATCGGTCACCTCGACGAGCGCCGGTACGTTGGCGGGCAGCGAGGGCCGTTCGGCTGCGTTCACGGGCAGCATCAGGCAGGCGATCAGGGCCGGCAGTGCGCGAAACAGGACCTTCTTCATGGTCGGTACCTCTCGCCAGAGACACGGACGGCCGTTGGCGACGGCTCCTGACCAATGATACGCGCCGGAATGCGGGTGTATTCGCCGGTTGGGGGCCGCCGTCACTCGCCGCGCACAGGATACCAGACCGGGTGCTCCGCCACCAGAGCGGACGTTCGGAATCATCGCACAGATATTTGTGCTGCGGCCCTCTGTCACCATATAATGCTGAGGCTGGCTCAGGAGACCACCGCATGACCGACGCTATGCCGGAGAAGTTCGGCAAGTGCAAGATCGTCAAGGAGCTGGGCCATGGTGCAACGGCGTACGTGTATCTGGCCCGGCATGAAGTGCTGGACATGCCCGTGGCGGTCAAGGTCCTCCGGAGGGGGCTCAGCGAGCGCAAGCCTCATTATGCCGAGCGCTTTTTGCGCGAGGCGAAGATGGCCGCCTGGCTGGACCACCCGAACATCGTGCGCGTGATCGACTGCGGCGTGGAGCACGGCCACCACTACATGGTGATGGACTACGTGGACGGGCCGAACTGCCTGCGGCTCCTGGGCGACCGCCCGAGCGGCATGGAGTGGCGGGAGGCGGTCGAGGTGGCCCTTCAGGTGGCCGACGCTCTGGCGTACGCCGTCTCGCGCGACGTGATCCACCGGGACGTGAAGCCCAGCAACATCATGATCGACAGCACGGGGCGCGCGCGCGTGACCGACCTGGGCCTGGCCAAGCTGACCATCAAGGGGATGGCCGCCCTGACGCAGGAGCTGCACACGGTCGGCACGCCGAACTACATGAGCCCGGAGCAGATCAAGTCGTCCAGCGACCTGGACCTCCGCGCGGACATCTACTCGCTGGGCGCTTCCCTCTATCACATGGTCTGCGGGTCGCCGCCGTTCAACGGCAAGACGGCGATGGAGGTCGTGGCCATGCACGTGGGGGCGCCCCTGGAGCCGCCGTTCCGGCGCCGTCCCGGGCTGCCGCGGTCGCTCTCCAGCGTGATCTGCAAGATGATGGCCAAGGCGCCGGGGGACCGGTACCAGGACTACGCATCCCTGACGGGCGACCTCCGGAACCTCCTGGCGGGCAAGGAGACGTCCGCTGCCGACTTCCACGAGACGGCCCTGCCGGTGCGGGACGACGAACTGCGCGACATCCTGGACCAGTTGCAGTTCTCCGCCGGGCTCGACATCGAGACGGAGGAACAGGCGCCCCACGAGGACGGCGCCGAGGTCGGCCAGGAGAGAGACGCGCTGGGCAGCTCCGATATCTCTCCGTTCGGGCCCGAGGACTACTCCGCCTACGTCCCGCCCCCGGAGGAGTCATCGGCCAGCACGCTGCTCCAGCAGGCGCGCGACCGGCGGCGCGAACTGATCATCGGCCTGATCATCGCGGGTGCGTTCGTCGTCATCGTCGCCATCATCCTGCTCGTCGCCATCGGCGGGCGCTGACCGACGCGGACGGCCCGCCGGATCCCTTTCAGCGGAGAGACGGAATGAACGCCGTGACGGCCCGGGCTCGGGCGCTGATCGAGGAGTTCAAAGGCGAGGCGTATGCATTCGGCCCCGGGGCCGTGGCCTCCGCCGGCCGGCTGGCCGCCCGCCTCGGGCGTCGCTTCCTGCTCGTTGTGGGGCGATCGGGTGGGGCCAACGGGATGCGGGACGGCCTCCGGGACGCCTTTCGGGCGGCCGGTCTGGCCATCGTCGACGAATGCCCCGGCGCCGCGCCGAACTCGCCCCTGGAGGACGTGGAGCGCGTCCGCGACCGGATCCTGGCCGTCCGCCCGGACGCCGTCGTGGGGCTCGGCGGCGGCAGCCTCATCGACGCGCTCAAGGCCTCGGTGGCGCTGGCCTGCCTCGGCGGTCGTTGCGACGACTACTACGGCGTCGGGCGGGTCTCGGCGCGCATGCGGGCGGAGGGCAAGGCGCTGATGCCGCACCTTGCCGTGATGACGGCTGCCGCTTCCGCCGCACACCTGACGAAGTATGCCAACGTGACCGACATGGCCACGTTCCAGAAGCGCCTGCTCATCGATGAGGCGCTCGTGCCGTGCGCCGCCATCTTCGACTACCGGGCCACCGCCACCATGTCGCCCGGGTTCACGCGCATCGGGGCGTTCGACGGCATCTGCCACCTGCTGGAGGTCTACTTCGGCATGGACCCGGGGCACGCGCTCTTCCCGCGCGTGACCGAGGTGGCGCTGACGGGCCTGGAACTGATCGTCTCGGCGCTGCCGCGGGTGCTGGACGACCCCGGATCGCAGCCGATGCGCGAGGCCATGGGGCTGGGGACCGACCTGGGCGGCTACGCCATCATGATGGGTAGCACGAACGGGCCGCACCTGAACAGCTTCTCCTTGGTGGACCTGATGGACCACGGCGCGGCGACTGCGCTCCTGGTGCCGTACTACACGTGTTTCTTCGCCCCGGCCATCGAGGAGAAGCTGCGCAACGTGGGCCGCGTCTACCGGGCCCACGGCCTCCTGGAGGACGGGGCGGACCTGGATGCCCTTGCCGGCATGGACCTCGGCATGGCCGTCTCCGGCGCCATGCTGACGATGGCCCGCCAGGCCGGCCTGCCCACGGCGCTGAACGAGGTGGACGGCTTCGGCCCGCAGCACGTCGAGCGGATGCTCTCGGCGGCCAGGGAGCCGGGGCTCGCCTCGAAGCTGGCGGCCATGCCCATCCCGATGACGGCCGGGGACGTGGAACGCTACATGCGCCCGCTCCTGGAGGCCGCCGCCCTCGGCGACCGGTCGCTCATCGTGCCGCCTCGGACGTGACCTCCGCATCGATCGGCGCGGTCATCGACCGAAGGGCGACTTTTGGCCCCCGGGGGCATCTGATATACTGATGGTGCGTTCCGGATGGCGGCGTGTCGCCGGGGCGCGGAATCGTGCCGAACGGGATGCCAAGGGCCGGGAGAGGAATCCGTGGCTGCTCGACAGCAGAAGGTCCGGTTGCACATCCTGATTGCGCTCACGCTCGTCGTCATGCTCTTCGGCCTGAGGCATGTCCGGCGCACCTTCCAGGCGGAGAAGGTCCGCACGGCGTCCGTTCGGACCGAGCGCGAGCTGCGGCAGTACGTGCGGCCCGACCAGGCCGGGCTGCAGGACATGGCCCTGGCCGCGCACGGCGCGCTGGCACGCGATGCCGCCGCGCTGTTGATGCAGGCGCGCTACCTGGTCGGGCAGGACCTGCAGGGCGCCTCGGCCGCTTCCGCGCGTGCGATCGCGCGGGAACTGGACGATATCCATGCCAACGTCGCACTCCTGCGTGCGGGGAAGCGCCCCGTCTTCCCGCGCGGCAAGCCCTTCCTGCGCGCCTATCACTCCCGGCTCGACGACACCTTCCAGCCCTACGGGGTGTGCGTGCCCGAGGGTTACGACGAGAGCTATCCGCTGCCCGTCATCATCACGCTGCACGGCCTGCAGGGGTTCGGCGGCCGCCAGTGTGCCGACGCGCCGTGCTACCCGGGCGCCCTCTCGGTGAAGCCGCAGGGGCGCGGCGCGACCGACTACATGTACGTCGGCGAGGATGACATCCTGGCCGTTCTGGACGAGGTCCGGGCGCTCTACTCGATCGACAGCGACCGGGTCTACCTGGTCGGCCACTCGATGGGCGCCACCGGGAGCTGGCACCTGGCGGTTCACTACCCGCACCTGTTCGCGGGCATCGTGCCCATCAGCGGCAATGCGGACTCCGACGCCTGGGAACATCGCTGGGGCTGGAATCCTCCCGGGCCCGCCGACCACGGGGCCCTGCGCAGGTTCCTCCATGCCAGCCTCTCGCCCGCCTCGTACGCCGTCAACCTGGCCCATTGCCGCGTGGTGGCCGTGCACGGCACCGGCGACGCCGTCGTGCCGGTGGAGCATGCGCGGAGCATGGCCGGGAGGCTGCGCGAAGCGGGCGGACCGTTCGAATACCTGGAGTTCCCCCAGCTCGAGCACGGGGGTGCGCCGGCATGGGTCAAGGACTACGCGATCGCGAAGGTCTTCGGGCAGGCCCCGCCCGAAACGCCGACGCGCTTCCGCTACCGGACCTCGAGCCTGCGCCATGACCGCGCGTGGTGGGTGACCGTCGATGCGCTGGACCATCCGGCCCGCTTCGCCGAGGTGGAGGCCGACCTCAGCGACGGCGTCGCCCGTGTGGACGTCACGAACGTGTCGGCGTTCACCGTGCGTACGGATCAGGCCCCCGCCGAGATCCGGAGCATCCGGGTGGGCCCGAGGACGTTTGCACTGGAATCCGGCGAGCGGACGGTGAGCCTCGAGAAGTACGGCCTCGCCTGGCGTCGGGCCGAGGCCGCGGGACCACGCAAGCGGAGGGGCCTGAGCGGACCGGTCTCGGACGCCCTGCGCGATCCCTTCCTGATCGTCTACGGCACGGTTGGCGGCGACGCGACCCACGGACTGCTCAGCCGGTCCGAGGCGTTCCGGTTCGCCGATGAGTGGGAGATGCGCTACGGGGACGCCCCGCGCATCAAGGCCGACGTGGATGTGACCGACGAGGACATGCGGGACCTGAACCTCCTGCTGTTGGGCGGGCCGCAGGTGAACAACGTCGCCCGGACGATCCTGCCCCGAACGCCTCTGGCCGTTCGGGGGGATGCCGTGTACGTCGGGGAACGTGCCTTCCGCGGCCGGGACGTCGGGTTCATCGCCTGCTATCCGAACCCCCTGAGCGCCGACCGGATGGTCGCGTTTGTGGCGGGCACGACGCCCGCCGCGCTTTACCAGGCGTGGGACCGCTTCGGCCTCTGGTTCAACTGGGGGGCCTACGACAAGTACAAGTGGTTCGACTACGCCGTCTTCGACAGCCTGACCGTCGGGCCCGAGTCGTTCCTCGCAGTCGGGTTCTTCGATAACCGGTGGCAGATCGCGCCCGACGGCGGTGTGCTCGGCGGCGGGGCCGAATGGCAGGGGGTGCCCGAGGTTCGCGCGGCCCTGCGCCCGCAGGGCTTCCCCGAGCGCACGTCCATTGGCGACTCGCAGCCGCACAGCTTGCCCCTCTCCGAACTGCGGCCGATCGAGATCCGCCAGTACCGGGGCGCCGTCGGGCTCGACCGGGCCTACACGGGCGGCCCCATCGTCGTCGCGGGGCAGCGCCATGCCCGGGGCTTCGGTGTGCGCCCGCCATCCGAACTGACGTTCGTCCTGGACGGCGCCTTCCGGCGCTTCGAGGCGACGGTGGGCCTGGCGGAGGGCTTCCATACGGGGGACTCGCCGGCCCGCACGGCGGTGGAGGAGGTCATCTTTGAGGTCTGGGGCGACGGGGAACTCCTGGCCGCCTCGCCCCGATTGCACCGGCGCGCGGAAGGACGCGATTCCGCACTGATCAGCGCCGACGTGACCGGCGTGTCGACCATGACGCTCAAGGCCCGTCCGGCAGGGGGGCGCACCTGGCTCTACGGGGCGGCCGGCTGGGCCGAGCCGGTCCTCACGCGGTAGCGGCGCCCTCGTCCGGGTCGTGGCCGTCGTGTGCGCGTTCCTCCCGGGCTCGGGCGGGCACGAACAGGAGGGGGAACACGATGTCGCTGAAGCAGCAGGGCAGCCAGACGGCCAGGAAGAGCACGACCAGCACCAGCGGCATCAGGGGGAACCAGTTCACCGCGCCCTCGGCATTGGACACGACGTAGAAGAGCGACGCCCAGGTGCTCAGCAGCACGTGGCCCGCGTGGGGTACCCGCGTCTTCGGGCGCGCGATACCCACGGCGATCCCGATCAGGGCAGCCGGGTTGATCAGCCACCACTCGTCGATCGCCGGCAGGTGGTGGTGCATGTGTGCGTCCACGTGCCCTGTGAGCTTCAGGATGGCCGCCCCGCCGTGGTGGGGGATGATGACGTCGCTGATCGTGGCGATGCCGACCGAACCCAGGAAGCCCACCACCACGCACAGGGCCACGGTGCCGCCGTAGCGGCGGTAGACACCGGCCGTCACCAGGGCGCTCAGGAAGACGTGCAACGCGTGGGCGCCTTCGAACGCCGGCGCCAGCGCGTCGTGCCCTACGTCGGCCAGCACGAGGATCACCATCAACATAATGCCGGTGAACGCGCCGAACGCGGTGAACGGCGCATGGGCCCTCAGCTCCTTCAGGATCGTCTTCAGCATGGCGCCCTCACTCCCGGAGGAAGAGACATGAGACCATAGATGCAACCGAGTTGCAAGTATCAGTCGCGGTCCCGGGCCGTTGTGTTCAATGCATCGGCACGATTTCGTCGGTGCTTGCGTGCGTCGGCCCCGGGTCCGTAAGATGCCGGCACGGCGTTCCCTCAGGCCCGGAGCGGGAAGCATGAAGGTCACGGACTGGACGGTCTACGAGCCGGACGTGCTGCGCCACGTGTTCATCGAGCTGCATACCGACGCGGGTATCAGCGGCTGGGGCGCCGCCTTCTCCAGCCGCCCGCAGTGTCTGGGCGCGCTCGAATGGCTGAAGAAGTTCGTCGTCGGGGAGAACCCGCTGGAGGTTGAGCGTGTCACGGAGAAGCTCCACCAGATCACCTACTGGTTCGGCCGCGGCGGGGCGATGACGCATGCCATCAGCGGGATCAACATCGCCCTGTGGGATCTGGTCGGCCGCGCGCTCGGCCAGCCGGTCTCGGTGCTCCTGGGCGGCCGCTACCACGACGCCGTGCCCGTGTACGCCTCCGTCCTGTTCGATCCGGTGGAGACGCTGACCGAGCGCATCGGCCGGATACTCGGGCGTGGCTTCCGCGCCCTGAAGCTGGGCTGGGAACCGTTCGGCCAGCAGAGCCTGGCCAGGGACGAGGCGCTCATCCGCATCGCGCGTGAGGCAGCCGGCGAGGACGTGACGCTGCTCGTCGACGCCGGGGGCAGCTACCCCTTCTGGCGGCCCCGGCTCAAAGACGCCCTTGAGCGCGCCCGCATGCTGGCCGACTACGCCGTCTACTGGTACGAAGAGCCCCTGGAGCCCGACGACATCGAGGGCTACGTGCGGCTCACGGACGCCTCGCCCGTCAAGATCGCCCACGGCGAGGTGCTCACGCGCCGGCAGTCCTTCGACCCCTTTTTCAAGCGTCGCGCCATGGACATCGCCCAGCCCGATGCGACGAAGGTCGGCGGCCTCTCGGAGATGCGGCGCATCGCCTGGCTCGCCGAGCCGCACGGCATCGAGGTGGTGCCGCACGGCTGGAACACGGCGGTCGGCGTGGCGGCGGACGCGCACTTCGTCTCGTCGCTCCACACGCGCTCGTTCGTCGAGTTCAACGTGGGCAACCCGCTGGTCGAGGACCTGGTCGCCCCGGGGTTCCGGCTGGACGCCGACGGCTGCCTGCCGGTGCCCGCCGGGCCCGGCCTGGGCATCGAGATCGACCGTGACCGGCTGGAGCAGTTCCGCAGGGAGGGCTTCGCCAGCGAGACCTGGCTCTGGGACCAGCAGGGAACGTTCGAGGCCAGGTGACGGCGTCCGGCCGACAGACCGGCACGGACTGCCACGGTCCGTCTTGCCCGTCTGCCGGGCCGGTGGTATGATGGCGCCGTTTCGGCAATCCCGACGTGCAATTGCAGGGAGCAACAGCATGAGTCTCGAGCTGTTCCCGATGCCGCGGAAGATGAAGGTCGGCAAGGACGTCCTCGATCTGACGAACGCGCGGTGGATCAAGGTCGCGCCCGGCCTGTCGGCACGCCTCAAAGGGCATGTGCATGCGCTGGCCCGCCACGTCTCCGCCCTGTTCCCCAGGCCGCTGCAGGTGACGGCCGGCGATCCGGCCGCAGGCGCCGTGCTGTTGTCAATCGACCTGGCGAAGCGCGGCCTCGACCCGCAGGCGTACAGGGCAAAGGCCACTGCCGACGGCATCGAGCTGACGGCCGGCGACGAGGCCGGCCTGTTCTACGGCCTCCGGACGCTGCGCCGGCTCCTCGCCCAGACGGGCGGACGCGTGCCCGCCCTGACCATCGAGGACTCGCCGGACTTCCCCGCCCGCGGCATCATGCTCGACATCAGCCGCTGCAAGGTGCCCACCATGGAGACGCTCTATGCCCTGGTGGACCTGATGGCTGAACTGAAGCTCAACCACTTCCAGCTCTACGTCGAGCACACCTTCGCCTTCAGCGAGCACGAGATCGTCTGGCACGACGCCTCGCCGATGACGCCCCAGGAGGTGCAGGCGCTGGAAGCCTACTGCGCCGATCGCTACATCGAGCTGGTGCCCAACCTGAACTCGTTCGGGCACGTCGAGCGTTACCTGCGGCATCCGGAGTACAGGAACCTGGCCGAGTGCCCCGACGGCTTCACGCGCGGGCGCATGCACTCGCCGTACGGCACCACGCTGCGGCCGAACCGCAACAGCCTGCGCTTCCTCGACTCGCTCTACCGGGAGTTCCTGCCCAATTTCAGCAGCCGCTGCTTCAACGTGGGCTGTGACGAGACCTGGGAACTCGGACAGGGCTGGAGCAGGAAGCGCGCCGAGGAACTCGGCAGCTCGACGCGCGTCTACCTCGACTTCCTGCTCGGGATCCACAAGCTGGTGCAGAAGCACGGCCGCACCATGATGTTCTGGGGCGACATCATCCTGAGGCAGCCGGAGCTGATCGCCGAGCTGCCGAAGGACATCATCGCGCTGGAATGGGGCTACGGGGCGCAGCACGACTTCAACGGGCGCTGCCGTCACTTCCGCGAAGCCGGCGTCCCGTTTTTCGTCTGCCCCGGCACGTCCACCTGGCAGTCCCTGACCGGCCGCCTCACCAACGCCGTGACCAACCTACGCAACGCCGCCCGCTACGGGCAGGAGCACGGCGCCATCGGCTACCTGAACACCGACTGGGGCGACCTCGGCCATCATCAGTACCTGCCCATCAGCTACCCCGGCTTCCTGACCGGCGCCGCGCTGTCGTGGTGTCTGAAGGCGAACCGCGACGCCGACCTGCCGGCGGCCCTCAACCGCCTGGTCTTCCATGACCGCACCGGGTGCACGGGCAGGCTCGTCTGCGACCTGGGCCGCGTGCTGGAGGTGGTGCCGCGGGACTTCGGCAACAAGACGCCCTATCAGCAGCTTCTCTTCCGCCCGATCGGCGACGAGGAGACCCTGAAGGGCATCACCGCCGGCAGCCTGCGCAAGAGCATTGCGCGCTTCGACAAGCTGGAAGCACAACTGGCCGACGCGCGCCCGGAAGCGCCGGACGGCGAGCTGGTCAAGGCCGAGTTGCGGGGCGCGATCGAGATGGCCCGCCACGGCGCCGAGCGCGGCCTGGCCGCCATGGAGCCCGAGAGGTGGGACCGTGCCGCCATGCGCCCCAAGCTTCAGCACATCATCGGGCAGCATCAGGAACTGTGGCTGGCTCGGAACCGACCGGGCGGCCTGGCCGAGAGCACCGACTACCTGCGCCGCCGCCTGCCGGACTACGATTGAACCGCGGTACGCGGCGAGTCGGACGGGCAGGACAAGGGAGAACACCGTGAAGCACGTGCATTACAGCGAGGTCAAGGCCGTCGACGTGACCGAGACGGGCGCCGAACGCGTGAAGGTCCGCTGGCTGATCGCCCAGGACGACGCGGCGCCGCACTTCTACATGCGCCGGTTCGAGGTCGAGCCGGGCGGCCAGACGCCGCACCACCTCCACCCGTGGGAGCACGAGGTCTACATCCTGGAGGGGGAGGGCACCGTGTTCGGCCCCAAGGGTGGCGAGCCGTTCGGCGCGGGCGACGTCGTCTACGTGCCGCCCGAGGAAGAGCACCACTTCGCGGCGGACCGGGGCCGGCCGGCAGTCTTCCTCTGCCTGATCCCGAAGACCTGAGCCGCGCCGCGGCCACGGCTCGAGGGAACGGACGCGGCACGTTCCGCACGTTCACCCGCCCGCCGGTCTGCGCGACGACGCGGGCGGCCTCAGTCCTCCTCCGGGACGAGCGACAGGTCCAGATCAGCGAAGCGGGACTTGCCGAGGTACTCCACCGTCAGGCGCACGTTGGGCTTTCCGTCGGCCAGGGCCTTCTCGATCACTTCGCCAAACGCATCGGCGGAAGGAATCGGCGCGCCGCCTCCGCCATGCATACTACGCACTCGGCGGCAGGTTCATTCAGATATGGCGGCGTCAGTTCTGGCGGCCTTCGATGGCCGACAGCAGCACGCCGGCCGCGATGCCCAGCCGCCGGTCCAGCCGCCGCTCAGTGTCCGCCGAGAAGTCCAGGTCCGTCTTCAACACGAAAAGGCTGAAAGGCTGCCGTAACTCGAGCACGCGCCGGCCCTCGATCTCCGCGTAGAACGTCTGCGGGATGATCTTGATCAGCAGGCGGCGCACGAGTGCGAGGAAGGTGCTGTCCTCGCGGATCACGCCGATCTCGTTGTCGTCGGCGTCCAGGATCCGCCAGTCGTCCCGGACCATCGAGCGGAGGCCGCGCCGCTGCAGGGCGCCCACCTTGCTGTCCGTCGTGGAGTCGACGACGTCGTAAGTCGCCGAGATATCGAGCACCTGCCGGGCCTTCATCATCAGCACTTCCTGCTGTTTGCTTTCGTCGGTGTAGAGGCGGATGTCCTCTTTCAGGCGGAAGGCCTTCATGTCGGCGTAGAAGGCCAGGTCGCCGTTCGGGTGGTAGATGTGGAAGGCTTGTCCGAAGACCTTGAACAGCTTGCGGCGGATCACGTAGCGGTCGTGCATCGTTCGGCTGTCGGCCATTCGGCTTCGCCTTTCAGCCCGGTATGCGGCGCCGGCGCCCCGCCGCGTTCAGATCCAGCCCCGCTTCCGGAAGTAGAGCAGCATGCCCCCGGCCACGGCGGCCATGATGCCGAGTGCGCCGAAGTAGCCCCACGTCCAGTGGAGCTCGGGCATGTGGTCGAAGTTCATCCCGTAGACGCCCGCGATGAAGCTGAGCGGGATGAAGATGGTCGCGATGATCGTCAGGACCTTCATGACCTCATTCATGTGGTTGCTGACGCTGGACAGGTACAGCTCCACCATGCCCCCGATCGTGTCGCGGAACGTCTCCACCGTGTCGATGACCTGGATGGTGTGGTCGTAGACGTCGCGCAGGTAGACGCGGGTCGGCCGGGTCAGCAGGGGCGAGTCCGTCCGCTCGAGCCCGCTGACCACCTCGCGCAGGGGCCAGACGACCTTGCGCAGGAACAGCACCTCGGACTTGAGGCTGTGCACGTCCTGCAGCGCCGTGGGGCGAGGGTCCTCGATCATGCTGTCGCGAAGGGGTTCGACGGACTCGCCGAGCTCCTCGCAGACGACGAAGTAGTTGTCCACGATCGCGTCCATGAGCGAGTAGAGCAGGTAGTCGGCGCCCGCCTTGCGCAGGCGGCCCTTTGCGGAGCGGATGCGCTCGCGGACGATGCCGAACACGTCGCCCTCGCGCTCCTGGAAGGAGAGCACGAACCGCTCGCCGAGGATCAGGCTCACCTGTTCGGCATCGACCTGGCGTGTCTCGCGGTTGTACGAGAGCATGCTGAGCACGACGTAGAGGTAGTCCTCATAGTCCTGCTGCTTGGGGCGCTGCCCCGTGCTGACGATGTCCTCGATGACCAGGGGGTGGAGCCCGAAGTGCGTTCCCAGTTGCTGGATGAGCGCCACGTCGTGCAGTCCGTCCAGGTTGATCCAGCTCACCGTCTTGCTGTCGCGGAGGCCGAAGCACTCCTCGGGGGACTCGATCGCCCTCTCCTCGAAGTGGCCTTCGTCGTAGTCGATGACGGAGAGGCGGACCTTCTCGACCTTCTTCTCGCCGGTGTGGACGGGCGTGCCCGGGGGCAGGCCCGCCTTGCGCGAGCGCCGAATGGAGAACCGCGCCATCGTCCCAGCCTTTCGGTCTCCGGGGGCCGCCGGGGCCGGCGGCGGGATCCCTGACGGCAGCATTATAGCAGCGGGACCGGCGGGCCGAAAGTGCGGTTTTCGGCGGCCCGGAGGGCCTTCCCGGGGCGGTTGCTTGCATTCGGCGCGGGGGCGGCCGATAATCGGCGGACGGTCGCATTCGCTCATCCGAGGGTCGTTGTGGCCGGCTCCGAAGGGACGATATCGGGGGCGCAGAGCGGCGTGCTGCTGGGCACGCTTCCGGAGGAGGTGCGCGTCGGGGCCGAGGCTCAGGGCGTGCGGGACGCCGACTGCCTGTTCTGCCTCTGTTCGGACATCGACCTGGACGGCCGGCGGGAAGACGTGTGGCTGATCGTCACGGGTTCGGCGCTTCTGGCCGTGGCCGACAGCCCCGCCGGCGGCCGGGTCGCGGCCGGGCCGTTCGCCGTCGACCAGGTGCAGAAGGTGCGGGTGCTCCAGACCGTGGGCAGCGCCTTCCTGCAGGTCATGCTCGGCGGGCTCTACGTCGACGTGCTGCGCTTCAGCAACTCCCGGCGGGAGTTCTTCCACCGGGCACGCGTGCAGTTGGAGCGGATACTGAACGGCCAGGCGTTCCAGCCGGAGCACCTGACCCGGCCGAGCGAGACCACCTGCCCGAAGTGCGGCGTGCCCCTGCCGAACCGCGGCGGCCAGTGCCGCATCTGCACGGGCGGCCACGGCATCGTACTGCGATCCCTGGATCTGATGACGCCCTACCGCGGGTTCATCGCCCTCCTGATGGGGCTGATGATCCTGCGCGTCGGCGTGAGCCTGGTGCCTCCGTACCTGGTGCGGCTCCTGGTCGACGGCGTGCTGCAGCCGCCCCCCGGCCAGGGCATCCCGGGCCATCCGAGCGCCCTGCTGCTGATCTTCGTGCTCGTGCTCCTGGGCATCCACGCCCTTCAGAGCGGGCTCAACATCGGCATCGGGCGTGCGAGCGCCGCCGTGGGCACGCGCATCACCCGCGAGATGCGCGAGATGCTGCAGGCCAAGCTCCTGCAGCTCGACGTGTCCTACTACGACCGCCACTCCGTCGGCAGCCTGATGAGCCGCGTGCTCTACGACACGGACTACTTCCAGGGCTTCGTGGACCAGGTGGCGGGCGGCTTCCTGCTGAACCTGCTCCAGGTGTTCGGCATCTGCATCATGCTGTTCGTGCTCAACCCCTACCTGGCCCTCCTGGTGCTGCTGCCGGTGCCCCTGGTGGTCATCGGCACACTGGTGTTCCTCCGGCACGTGAAGCCCCGCTACTGGCCCGTGTGGGAGAGCCAGTCGAAGATGAGCCAGCTCCTGTCCGGCGTCCTGTCCGGCGTGCGCCTGGTCAAGGCGTTCGGGCAGGAACATCGGGAGGAGGAGCGGTTCAGCGAATCGGCCTACTACCTCCTGAAGGCGCGCCGCCGTCTGAGCTACAGCGTGGCCACCTTCCACCCGCTGATCCAGTTCGCCGCGCTGCTGGGCAGCATGATCATCTGGTACGCCGGCGGCAAGCTCGTCATCTCCAACCGGCTCTACGGCGCCGGGATCTCGCTCGGCGTGCTGATGGCGTTCTTCAACTACGTCGGCATGTTCTACGGCCCGATCCAGATGCTCAGCCAGTTCTCCAACTGGATGACCGGCTTCGTGTCGGCCGCCCAGCGTATCTTCGAGGTCATGGACGCCGACGTGGTGCTGAAGGAGAGCCCCTCCGCCGTGCGTATGCCGACGCTGCGTGGAGAAATCGAACTGAAGGGCGTCTCGTTCGGCTACGATCCGCACAACCCCATCATCAAGAACGTCAGCCTGAAGATCGAGCCCGGGCAGTTCATCGGTATCGTGGGAAAGAGCGGATCCGGCAAGACAACGCTCGTGAACCTGATCTGCCGCTTCTACGACGTCCAGCAAGGCCACGTGCTGATCGACGGCGTCGACGTGCGGGAGATGTCCCAGGCCGACCTGCACCAGCACGTCGCCCTGGTGCTGCAGGAGCCGTTCCTGTTCCGCTCCAGCATCCGCGACAACGTGGCCTACGGGAATCCGGACGCCGGTCCGCAGCAGGTGATGGACGCCGCACGGGCGGCCAACGCCCACGAGTTCATCGCCCGCATGCCCGCCGCCTACGACCGTCAGGTCGGCGAGCGCGGCGCCGGCCTGTCCGGCGGCGAACGCCAGCGCATCACCATCGCGCGCGCGCTTGTGCGCGACCCCCGCGTGCTGATCCTCGACGAGGCGACCTCATCGGTCGACACGGAGTCGGAGCAGGAGATCCAGAGGGCGTTGGCCACCCTGGGCCGAGAGCGGACGACGATTGTCATCGCCCACCGGCTGTCCACGCTCAAGAGCGCCGACCGCATCTTCGTCATGGACGAGGGCCAGATCGCCGAATCCGGCAGCCACGAGGAGCTGATGGACATGGCGGGCATCTACTCCAAGCTCGTGCGGATCCAGACCGAGCTGACGCGACTGGAGCTCTGAGGCGATGGCCGAGCCGAATGCCCCACAGCCCGAAGTGCCCGATCGCCCCGGACTCGGCGTGCGCTGGCTCCAACCGGAGACGACCCACGTCTTCTCCGGCACCTTCTCCCTGCTCCACTGCACCGTCGAGAGCGAAGGCATCTACCGCGCCGTCTTCGCCGTCATGCTCTTCCCGATCAGCTACCCGGACCGCTTCATCTCGCTCCGGTATACCGACAGCGAGGACAAGGTGCGGGAGATCGGCGTGATCGATCGCCTGCGCGACTTCCCCGCCGAGGCCCAGGCGCTTCTGCACGAGAGCCTGCAGAGGCAGACCCATGAGAAGGTGATCGAACGCATCCACGAGGTGCGCGAGGAGAAGGGCATGCTCTTCTTCCACGTCAAGACGCAGGACGGCTGGGAGAGGTTCGTCATGCCCTGGCGCGGCGATCGGGCCGAGGACTACAGCGAGGGCGGCAAGCTGCTCCTGGACGCCTACGACAACCGCTACGTCATCCCCGACCTCGCCGCGCTGACCACCGCCGAACGGCGCCAGCTTACGGCGTACGTCTACTGGTAGTCCGCCCGCTCAGAACGAGTAGATGAGCTTCAGCCAGCCGGCGGTGCCCTCCGGCCGGTTCTTCGCGTGCATCTCGTGCTGCAACTTCGCCTCGATGTTCAGCCGTCCCCACTGGTACGAAACCGTGGGGCCGATGGCGAACACCTTCTCCTCGGACCCCGGCAGGCGCCGACCGTCCTGCTTGTCCTCCGCCATCGACGTCAGGTAGTACCCGCACAGGCCCGCCCGCCACTGCCGCTGCCCGCCCCACGAGTAGCCGAGGTTGTAGTCCAGGTGGAACTGGTCCCCCTCCTTGTAGTCGAGCCTGCGGTCCTCCGTGTGGATGTCGTACATCAGCTTCGTCGAGGCCGAGAAGCCGCCGGTGCCGATGTAGCTGACGGCCACGGCCGGCTCGAACGTCCAGTGGTTGTTGCCGATCGTCACCACGTCCCGGCTGTCGTAGCGGCCGGTCGGACAGATGACGTCCAGCCCCGCCACCCAGTGCCACGGCGGCCGGTGCCAGCCCAGCAGGAGGGGGCTCACGTAGACGTCCCCCAGGCCGAACTTGCTCTCGCCGAAGAAGTCGGACTCCATCTCTTTGTAGATGAACGGGATGACGGCGTGCCAGGCGGGGTTCGCGCCCAGGATCGTGTGCTTGCTCACGTACACGGGGCGGATCACCTGTGCGTAGACGGTGGCCGTGAAGTCCGTGAACGGCGGGTCGGAAACATGCCCGCCGCGCCGACCCTTCATCTCGTGTGCATGGTAGAGGAAGTTGTAGTCGACCAGGTGCAGGCCGGGCGGGGGCAAGGCGCCCGCATACCAGCCCTCCGCACCCAGTATGGCCGACGACGCCGAGCGGCAGCCCGGCGCCAGCATGTCGTCGGCCCGCACCGCCGGCGCCGTCAGGACACCCAACGCCAGCAGGCACGCCGGGGCGACTCCAAACCATGGCCGCATGCTTCAGGTCCTCCCGCAGGATCCTCGTTCCGCGTCCGGGCATCGAGCGCCCGGCCACGCGGACGACGTGGCAAAGGGAAGCAATCGTAGTGCCCGAAAGGGGGCAAAGTCAAGCCATGGCTCTGTCGGTTGCGGCCGTCGAGTGCATGGGCCGCGCTCACGGTTGCGCATCGGCGCCCCCGCCACGCTCTTGCAGAGCGCGCCGCCCGCCGGTAGCATCGGCCGGCATCGGGACGGTTCCGTGTACAGAACCGGCACCGCCGGCGCGCCGCTCCGCAGCGGGTGTCGCAGCCCTGGAGGAGATCGGCCATGAGACCGATCATCGCGACGGTCGTTCTGGGTCTGCTGGCGTACGGCGCCTGCGGCGCCGACTACTACGTGTCCATCCAGGGAGACGATGCGGCGGCCGGCACGCCCACCGCGGCCGCCTGGAGGACGATCGGCCGGGCGAACGCGGCCCTGAAGGCCGGCGACACGGTGCACATCCGCGGCGGCGTCTACGAGGACGCCATCGCCCCGCAGGCCGACGGCACCGAGGGCCGCCCGATCGTCTACCGTGCCTACGACGGGGAACCGGTTGTGCTGACCGGTGTGCGACTGGCGGTCTCGATGCAGGATCGGGCGCACGTCGTGATCGACGGCATCCACTGCCGCGCGGTGCGTCAGTTCGTCATTCTCGACAACAGCCACCACATCGAGATTGCCAACTGCCGGTTCGAGGGCTCCACCGAGCGCGGGGGCTGGGTCAACGGCGTGGTGCTGCGCAACGGTTCGCACCATAACCGGATCAGCCGGTGCTGGATCGGGCGCGTGGGCTACTCGACGCGCAATGACGACATCGGCGGCACGATGTACATCGGCGACGACAGCCATCGGAACGTGGTGGAACACTGCACCCTGGCCTGCGGCGGACATCACGTGCTGCAGATCGTCTCCGATCATAACATCATACGCAACAACTACTTCCACAACGAGAACTGGATGGAGGCCCCGCACCGCGCGGCGACCGGCGGCATGGCGGGCAACCGGAACGTGATCATCGAGGGCCGAGGCGGCTGGAACGTCGTGGAGGGCAACGTGATCGCCTTCAGCGGGGTGCCGCCGGACCAGGACGGCTCCTCCGGCATGTCCGTGCGCACGCCCCACAACATCATCCGCCGCAACATCTTCCACGACAACGACATGGCGGGCCTGAACGTCTACTCGTCCTCGCGCAGGGCCGAGGTGCGCTCCAACCGCATCTACCACAACGTCTTCTTCCGCAACGGCCATGCCGCCATGGTGACCTTCGAGCCGTTCCTCAGCGGCCTCTCCCTCTCGCAGCATGGACAGGGAGCCATCGCGGGGGTCTCGGTCGTCAATAACCTATTCTGGCGGAACCGCAACGGCGTGGCACTGTCGTTCTACCGCTGCAGTCGGGCCGATCAGGCGGTGCGCGGCAACTGGGAGGAGGAGGGCGATCCTCTGTTCCTCAACGTCGGCGTGCCCGCCCATCCGCTGCAGCCCGGCGTGCTGGACTTCCGCCTGCATCCGCAGAGCCCCTGCATCGACGCCGGCGAGTTCCTGACCCGCACGGCCGCCCCCGGCAGCGGAACCGCCATCCCCGTGGAGGATGCCGGCTTCTTCATCGACGGCTACGGCGCCGTCGAAGGCGACCGGGTTCAACTGGAGGGGCAGGCGCAGGAGCTGCGAATCCGCCAGGTCGACTACGAGGCCAACGTGCTGCACGTGGACGCGCCGACGGCCTGGCAGGCCGGCCAGGGCGTCAGCCAGCCCTTCGGCGGCCTCGGCCCCGACATCGGCCTCTTCGAGCACTGACCGGCCGCCTGCGGGCTCAGGCCAGGCGCCGGCGGCGGATGCGCTCGCCGATCCGCTGCCAGCGTCCCAGGCGGAAGGCGACGACGGCCAGCAGCCCCGAGAGCACGTTGCCGCCGGCCAACGCCGCCCAGACGCCGTGGACGCTGTCCCACTTCGCCGAAAGCCAGTAGGCCGTCGGCACGGTGAACAGGATGACCGCGACGCCCACGATCACCATCGGGAGGACCGTGTCGCCGCCGCCCGTCATGGCATTGCCCAGCACGAACGAGACGCTGAGCAGCACGAAGGAGAAGCTGAGCCAGCGCAGAAGGCCTGCGCCGAGATCGCGCACGGCGGGATCGTCGTTGAACAGCCCGACCAGAACGCGTCCGCCGAAGCAGAACGCCAGGCTGAAGCAGAGGACGACGGCGGCCGCCAGGCCGACGGCGATCCAGGCCGACCGGGCGGCGCGTTGCGGCCGCTGCGCCCCGACGTTCTGCCCGACCAGCGCCGCAGCCGCCGTCCCGAAGCCCATCGACGGCCCGAAGACCACCATTTGCAGGCGCATGCAGATTCCGAAGGCGGCCACTGCCAACGTGCCGTACCCGGCCACCAGCCGCATGAGCAGCAGGCTGCCGAAGTTCTGCATAAGCATGCGCCCCGAAGCGAACAGGCCGATGCTCGCGATGGGTGCCATCTGGCGCGGGTGCGGCCGCAGGTCCTGCACGCGGAGGCGGAAGTGCTCGTGCTCGCCGCCGAAGAACACGCGGATCATGACGGCCAGCGCGACCGTCCGGCCCACGAGCGTGGCCCAGGCCGAACCCGGCACGCCCAGCTCAGGCACGCCCAGCCACCCGAAGATGAGTATCGGATCGAGCACGATGTTCACCACATTCCCCAGCACCATCGCCAGAAACGGAGTGCGCGCATCGCCCGCCGCGCGCAGAGAGGCGCCGAAGACGATCATCAGCATCATGGTGGCGCTGCCGCCGGCGACGATGCGCAGGTAGCCGGCGCCCAGCTCCACAACCGTCTCGCTGGCTCCGAGCAGACGCAGCATGCTGTCCGCCAGGGGGATGCCCAGGGCCGCCACGATGACCGACAGGACGGCGACCATGGACAGGCTCTGGGCGACGACGGCCGTGGCGTGGTCGCGGTCGCCCGTGCCCATGGCGTTGGCCACCAGGGCCATCGTGCCGCCCGCCACGCCCTGTGTGAGCATCATGATGATCCCGAACATCAGTCCGCTCATGGAGACGGCGGCGACTGCCGGGGCTCCGAGCTTGCCGACAAAGAACATGTCGACGATGCCGAGGAGGTCGTGGCTGACGAACGCGCCCCAGGTCGGCATCGCGATGCGGACGATCTCCCTGGGGATGCTGCCCTCCGTCAGGGACGGACCGTCCGGCCGGAGCATCGGCCGGGCAACAGGCGGGGCCGGGGCCTGGTGTTCCTCCGCCGGCCGCCCGGCCCTGCAGGCGGCCGAGGTCTCTGAACCATCGACAGGCATGACTGCTGCGGCTCCCTGCGTGCGTTCGGGGGGTGCGCCGTCACGAGTGGACAGGTGAAGTCGGTCCATTCTACCGCGACGGCCCGCACACTGCTCGGTCCGGCGCCGGCACGTTTCCGTCCGGGCGCCCTGCGTAGCTTGACAGGGGCGGCGGGGGGGCGTAGATTACGCGTCCGCTTTCCATCCGTGAGCGAGGGCAGTCCAATGGCCGAAGAGCGAATGCCTCTGGGTGTGTTCACCTCCATCGGCGCCGGGCTGGGCGCCGGGATCGAGAAGGTGGTCGGGCTGGGCATACGGACCGTGCAGATCCATGCGCCGGGCCCGGACGGATGCACGCCCGAGCGGGCGGAGCAGATCGCCGGGCGGTTCGCCGAGTCCGGGGTGGACGTGACGGTCGTCTACTGCGGATTCGCCGGCGAGAGCTACGCGAGCATCCCGGTTGTGCGCGAGACGGTGGGCCTGGTGCCGCCGGCCACGCGCCAGGCACGGCTGGCCGAGACGCTGCGCATCGCCGACTTCACGTCCTGGATGGGCGTGCCGGCCATCGGCATCCACGTGGGGTTCGTCAGCGAGGACTGGCGGTCGGACGAGTTCGCCGACGTGGTGGACGTCCTGCGCACGGTCTGCGGCCACTGCGCGGACCTCGGGCTGCGGGTGCATCTGGAGACGGGGCAGGAGACGGCGGACACGCTGCTGCAGTTGCTGGAGACGGTCGACCGCGAGAACCTGGCCGTGAACTTCGACCCGGCGAACATGATCCTGTACGGGAGCGGCGAGCCGCTGGAGGCGCTTCGCAAGGTGGGTGCCTTCGTGCGAAGCTGCCACGCCAAGGACGGCACGTGGAGCGACCAGCCCGGCGTCGAGTGGGGCAGGGAGGTGCCGCTCGGGCAGGGCGACGTGAACATCGAGCAGTTCGTGGCCACACTGAATGAGATCGGCTACGACGGCCCGCTCACCATCGAGCGCGAGATCAGCGGCGAGAAGCAGATCGAGGACATCCGCGTCGGGATCGAGTACCTTGCGCAGGTCAAGGCCCGCCTGGGCATCGCCTGACGTGCGCCGGCCGGACGTGCGCCGGCCGGATGCACGCGACCATCGAGGAACGACTTCACCATGGCCAAAGGCCTGACATCGCAGAGCGAAGACTACTCCGCCTGGTACAACGAGGTAGTTCAGCAGGCGGAGCTTGCAGACTACGCCCCCGTGCGCGGCTGCATGATCATCCGTCCCTATGGCTACGCCCTGTGGGAGAACATCCAGGCGGCGCTCGACCGGCGTTTCAAGGAAACGGGGCACGTCAACGCCTACTTCCCGCTCTTCATCCCCGCGAGCTTCCTGGCAAAGGAGGCGGAGCACGTCGAGGGGTTTTCACCGGAGCTGGCGGTCGTCACGCAGGGCGGCGGCAAGGAACTCGAGGAGCCGCTGATCGTGCGCCCGACGTCGGAAACGGTGATCGGGCACATGTACGCCAAGTGGATCCAGAGCTACCGCGACCTGCCCGTGCTGATCAACCAGTGGGCGAACGTGGTGCGCTGGGAGATGCGGCCCCGGCTGTTCCTCCGCACGACGGAGTTCCTCTGGCAGGAGGGGCACACGGCCCATGCCACGCAGGAAGAGGCCGATGCCGAGACGCGCCGCATGCTGGACGTGTATGCCGACTTTGCCGAGACCGATGGCGCCGTGCCCGTCGTCAGAGGGCGCAAGAGCCGGAGCGAGAAATTCGCCGGCGCCGTCGCCAGCTACTCGATCGAGGCGATGATGGGCGACGGCCGCGCCCTGCAGAGCGGCACCTCGCACGACCTGGGACAGAACTTCGCCCGCGCCTTCAACATCACCTACCAGGACCCCGACGGCCGGCTGGAGCACTGCTGGACGACAAGCTGGGGCATCAGCACGCGCATCATCGGCGCGATCGTCATGGTGCACGGCGACGACAGCGGCCTGGTCCTGCCGCCCCGGCTCGCCCCGTGGCAGATCGTCATCGTGCCGATCTGGAAGACGGACGAGGAGCGGGCGCAGGTGCTGGCCGCGGCCGACCGGGCGCGCGCTGCCCTCAGCGCCTACCGCGTGAAGCTGGACGATCGCGACCAGCTGACCCCGGGGTTCAAGTTCAATGACTGGGAGCTGCGTGGCGTGCCGCTGCGCGTCGAGATCGGCCCGCGCGACGTGCGCGACGACAAGGTCGTGTTCGCGCGGCGCGACGTGCCCGGACGGGAGGGCAAGCAGCCGGCGCCGATGAGCGGCCTGGCCGAGGCCGCCGGGAGGATGCTGGACGAGATCCAGGCCTCGATGCTGCAGCGCGCGCGGGCCTTCCTTGAGGCCAACACGGCCGACGTGTCGGACTACGAGGGGCTGCGCAGCGCGGTGGCGAAGGGGTTCGCGCGGGCGTGGTGGTGCGGCTCCGGAGAATGCGAACAGAAGGTGAAGGACGACACGCGCGCGACGACCCGCTGCATCCCCTTCGAGCAGCCGGGCGGCACGGGGCGCTGCGCCGTGTGCGGAGAGCCGGCGTCCGAGGTGGCCATCTTCGCCCGCGCCTACTGACGCATCCGACCGGCCGCGCGCCGACCGGCCGCGCGCCGACCGGCGCGCGCCGACCGGCGCGCGCCTACCGGGGCGAGCCCCTGCGGTCGCTCACGGCCTCTGCCAGCTCCCGAGCGACCCGGACCAGGTCCTCGTTCGTGTTCACGGGTTCGGGTACGGGCAGCAGGTACCAGTACTCCGTCAGCGTGGTGGATTCGCCGGGCTGGAGTTCCACGGCCGGGCCGACGACCTCCAACTCCACGTAGTCCTTGCAGGTGTAGACCTCGCGCGGCGTCTCGGGATCGGGCGGGAGCGTCGGGTCGATCTCGAAGACCTTCAGGTAGACCTCCTCCCCGCGCCGGCAGCCGAGCCAGCCGGGGGGGCCGGAGAAGAACGCCTTGCCGTCCGCACCGGACGTGTTCAGGACCATCATGCCGTCCACGAACGTCCACTGCTGACGGAACGGCTCCCGGTCGACCATGCGGTAGCGGGCGCCGGGCCCCATCGGGACGAACGCGTCGACGTCGTGCCGGACCTGCGTGACGTCCCAGATGGATGCGGTGATGGGCTTGTCGGAGATGTTGACGGCCGTCTGCTTGACCTCGAGCCGGGAGCCGGCGGGCGCCAGGGTGAACTGGCGGTCGAAGCGCAGGCCGAAATCGGGGCAGGGGAGCCCGATCATCGTCACGACTCCGTCCCGAGATACCTCGACCCGGCAGGCGCCCCGGTCCAGCTCCCAGGGCGGCGGGTTGCGCCAGACCTTCTCCGGGGCGGGCCAGAGCTTGTAGCCGCCGAAGTTCTCCCACTGGCGGGTGTGCCCCTGCGTGCCCGGACTGCCGCTCACCTCCGGGGCGAGTTCGTCCTTGATCCAGAGCAGGTTCTCGCCCCCCGCGGTGGAGTACTCCATGATGCGCGCGACCTGCGGCACGATGACCACGACGGCGTCGCCGTTTGTCATCAGCAGCGCATCCTCCCAGCCGCGGTATGGGACGCGGTTGACGCGGACGGCTCCGGGTGCGTGGGTGCCCCCGCTGCCGGACGCGCACCCTCCCGCCATCGCGAGGCAGAGTACCACGAGCGGCAGCAGACCGGCGGTAGCGAGCGGCATCTTCATGTTCTCCTCTCCCGTAGACGTGACGCCGGCAGTGTAGCACGCCCGGCGGACGGGCCGCAAGCCCGCGTGCACGCGGGCACGCGGGCGCCGTCCTGCGGCGGCTACTCGGCCGGCGCGAAGCCCCGGACCGTCTCCCATGCGACCTCCTGCAGGAACCGCGCCGTCTCGGGGTCCACGGGGGCCTGGCCGGCCTGGGTGGCCGTGCAGGGGATGCCGACGGGCGAGCGGCCGGTCAGGACGGCGTAGAAGACGCAGGCGCTCAGGTAGCTGCCGGCGAGTTCGGGGTGGTGCTTGTCGTGGATGTTGTGGAGCTGCAGGTCCGGCCTGCGCTCACGGACGGCCTGCCAGGCGGGCCCGACCGGCACGAAGACGGCGCCCACCTTGCGGGCCACCTCCAGTTGCTCCCGCGTGGACGGCTCCTGTTCGGCGGGCGGCGTCTCCTGGCCGACCCAGAGGCAGTAGAGCATGCTCCTGGCCCCCGACTCGCGCACCGCGGCGTGCAGCGTCTCGACGGCCTCGGGGCTGCCGGGGCTTCCCTGCACGACGTAGTCGAAGCCGCCCGAACGGATGCGTTCCAGCGTGTCGGTCTGCCCGACGAAGTAGTCCATGCGCGCCCCGCCGCGCAGGGCATCCTCCACGATGAGGTGGATGTCCGACTGGCCGCTGTTGACCAGCGAGGCGATCGTCTGGGGCAGCGCCCACCAGCCCGTGTAGCTGTGGCCGATGAACAGGACCTTGACCGGCCGGCCGGCGGCGGCGAGGTCGCGGCACGAGGGCACGGCGCGCGGCCCGTAGGCGGCCGGGTCCGTCAGCCTCCGGACGCCGAACTCCGTCGGCGGCGTGCGGAGTATCTCGATGCCGTTGACGGCGGCGCTCTCCCGATCGGCCTCGAAGCCGACGACGAGTTCGCCGTCGGTCACCGAGACGCCCCGCACCTCGACGACGGTCGGTCGGGCGAAGCCGTTGCCTTCTGCGAACGGATCGAACGCGGTCAGCGTGCGCCGCCCCTGCACGTCGACGTGGAAGCGGCGCATGCCGGGCTGCCAGACCGGCGCGTGGGTCTCGGCGAAGTGCAGGCGCACCGCGTAGTCGCCGTTCGGGAGGCCGAAGCGGTAGTGCCGGGCGCCGTAGCGCTCGGAGAAGTAGAGGCCGCGCGCGGGCACGTCCGGCACGGGCAGGTCCGGGCAGCGGGGGGCGTTGCCCCCGCCCTGGACACCCCATCCGCGCTCGGGCGCCCATTCCTGGTCGGGCAGCCAGGCGACGCCGCGCTCGTCGGTGTAGGGTTGGGTCGCGCCGCAGTTGACGCGCAGGACGGCGCCTCGGGCCGCCGGCCCGCCGGTGGTTGCGGAGCAGCCCGCCGCCAGCAGCAGGCAGGCCAGGAGGACGGGCGTCAGCACGAGCGATGACGTCATGACGGTCTTCTCCCGGAGAACGGGCGGATGGGTTCGGGGACCGTGTCCCCCCCCCCCGGAGACCGAATGTATGCCGGAACGGGCGTGTTGTCAATGCGGACAGGCAGAAAGAAGAGCGCCGTCGCGTCCCTCCCCGCGACGGCGCTCGTGTGCTGCGTCAGGCGTCAGCGTGCCGTCAGAGCTTGACGACGTTGACGGCGCGCGGGCCCTTGGGCCCCTGCTCGACGTCGTACTCGACGGCGTCGTTCTCGGCCAGCGTCCTGAAGCCACCGCCCTGGATGGCGCTGTGATGGACGAATACGTCCTTGCTGCCGTCATCCGGGGTGATGAAGCCGAAGCCCTTCTGATCGCTGAACCACTTCACCTTGCCTTGAGCCATTGTACGGACCTCGCAAAAACGGGCTTACTGTGAGCTGACGTACCATTGCACGTCTTGCGCTCGACCTTGTGAAAGCCGCGCTGCCATTGACGCTTGCCGATCAGTGAGCAGGCCGTAGCGTCGTTCGGAACTAAGGGAGAGCACTGCAAGGCACGCATCCGGTGCCGGGGGGAGGGAACCCACGGGACGGAACAAAGCCCACAGGCGCTTCACCGCACAAGGAACTGCCACTTCAAGAGGTCTCCAAGGCGGCAGACATAGTCACGAACCGACTCCCGAACCATTCACGCAGCTACGCGCCGTGCCGTCCACGGGACGCATCGGGAGCGCATCTTTCAGCGCGGATTATACTGCACCGGCGTCCGACGTGCAAGCACTATTATCCGCCGGAAAGTGCGGCAGCGGACGCCGCGCCGCCGGGGGTCAATCCCCGGTGTCCGAGAGCCACTTCAGGACATCGGCCTGGCGTTCGACCGTGCACTGCACCGTGCGTTCGGCCACCCGCTCCGCGTTCGGGCGGGCGGCCGCCTTGTCGGCGTCCTCGACGTCCACGAAGTCGATGGCCACCGTCATCGGCAGGTCGACCTTGAACGGCCTGCACAGGCCCTGGCGCAGTGCCTCGACGGCCTCCTTGACCTTGTGCGCCGTCAGCGCGCGGGCCTCGCCCGGCGTCGGGCCGGTGCAGGTGTCGCGGGAGACGTGGCGCTTGACGCACGCGGTGACGATGCCGGGGAACGTCGCCTGGGCCTCGGCGCAGGCCGCTTCGTCGCCCTGGGCGAAGCAGACGGGCACGTTCCAGTGCCCGGCGAAGCAGGCCTCACTGCCCATCTCGCCGACGCTCATCCCGTTGATCCGGAAGTCGCGCCACTTGCTCGTCTGCGTGTGGGGCAGGAAGGCGAACGGCGTGCCCGCCTTCGCGTGATGGCCGGGCAGCATGAAGCCGTCGACCGTCTCGTTCAGACCGGGCATCCAGCGCATCCGGCCGTTGTCCTCGCCGCGCGACCGGAACAGCCACGTGATGCGCGGGTCCGCCAGCATGCGCTCGGGGATGAAGTTCCCGCCGCCGTGGTGCGTGTCGCAGACGATCAACTCGTCCACCCCCGCCTCGAGCGCGGCCTGTGCGGCGTTGTTCGCATCGGCGATGATCAGGTCGATCCCCTCGGCGGCGACCTGCGGCCGCACCATGTTCTCCCAGTACCACACCTGCTCGCGGGAGTAGATCCCGCTGGCGCCTTCCATGTCCCAATGCATGAAGATCTTCACGTTCCGTCTCCTTGATGCCGCCTGAGCGGCGGCGTTCACAAACCCAGGCTCTCCAGGTAGTCGCGGCTCACGACGGCGCTCTCGTAGGCCGTCGGCAGTTGCGTCACGTCCGTCTCGGCCAGCAGCCAGCCCCGGTAGTCGGCGGCGCGCAGCGCCTCGAGCACGCCGGGGAAGTCCACGAAGCCTTCCCCCAGTTCGGTGTAGATCCCCTGCTCGCGGCAGACCGCGTAGTCCCACTGCCGCGACCGTCCCTCCATCATGACGCGCGGATCGATGTCCTTCAGGTGCACGGCCAGGATGCGGTCCGCATGCTCGCGGAAGAACTCGACGACGTCCGTCCCACCCCAGGCCAGGTGGCCCGTGTCGGGCCCCAGGAAGACCAGGTCGGGGTCGACCAGCGAGAGGAGCCGCTCGATCTCCTCGCGCGTCTCGATGACGGACGCGCAGTGGTTGTGGTAGCAGAGGCGCACGTCTTCGGCCCGCGTGATCTCGCCGATGCGGTTGAGGGTGTCGGCCAGTTGCCGATACTCCGCGTCCGACATGGCGTCGCTCGGCTCCACGCGGCCGGCCACCCGCATGCGGTTGAGGCCGCGGGGGCCGACGAACGTGCGCGATCCGCCGGCGCTGATGAACAGCTCGGTGACGTCCGCCTCGCGGGCGAACGCCGCCAGGCGCGCGGCCTGCTCCAGGGCCGGTTCCTGCGCCTCTGGCGTCCACAGGTCGCCGCCCATGTAGGTGGGCGCCGGGTCCAGCCCGTAGCCGTACAGTTCGTCGAGCACCCCCCGGGCGGTCATGCCGCCTCGCGGACCGGCCGGCACCCCCTCGTACCCCGACTCGACGATTTCCCGAAGGACCTGGTCCTGCGGGACGTTCTTCCACGTGATCGGAACGCAGCCGATCCGGAAGCGGCTCATGGCGCCTCTCCTCATCCATCGACGCCGGTCCGTGCGCGCGCGACGCCGGTGCGTGCGCGTGCTCCCGCCCGCGCGGACCGCTCGGGACACCGCCGATGGTACCCGTCCCCCGGCCCGCAATCAAGGCGGGCGGGCCGAAAGAGGCCCCGCGCCGCCCACGTGTGCAACCCGGCACGCGGCCGTTCCGACACTTGACGGGGCACTCCGGGCTCATTAATGTAATCACCGTCTGCCAATGCATTCTGAAAGAAGGGCCGGGAGCCATGGGAACCGCGACCGCACGCAGCCGTTCCGCCCACCTGAGATTCGGCCTGCTGGCAGCGCTGGCGGCCTTCCTGCCGGCCCTCCTCGGTTGCCCGAAGAGCGACGACCCCGCCTACTACATCGAACGGCTGGGGAGCGACAACAAGGAGGTGCAGCGCCGGGCGGTCGAGGACCTGCTGCTCATGCAGAAGCAGGCCATGCCGAAGATCGAGAAGGCCATCCGGAGCGAGAACCCGAACCTGCGCATGGGCTGTGCCGACCTGCTCGCGCGCATCCGCCGGATGGACAGCCTGACGATGGTCGGCGAGCTGATCGACGACCCGGACTCGGCCGTGCGGCTCCGGGCGACCGAGGCGGTGGGCAAGCTCTCCCAGGTCTGGAAGAGCAAGGCGGTGGAACTGCTCGCGCGCGCCTTTGAGGGCAGCGATCTGCCGGTGGTCAACGAGGCCGGCGCCGGGTTGCGCGACATGGAGTTCGAGGAGGCGACCGAGTACCTCCTGGCAAGGTTCGAGGCCGGCGAGGGCGTCCAGGCCGTCTACGCCGGGCGACTGCTCTATGAGACCGAGGGCGACACGAAGTACGTCCGCCCCATCCTGGACGGACTGGTCTCGAGCCGCCCCGACCTGCGCGATGCCGCTCAGGCCAACGCCGAGGCGCTGGCCGATCGGATCGTCGTGCCGCTGGTGCAGTTCGTGCGCACCGACCCGGCCGGGGGGCCGGCCCGCACGACGCTCGAGAAGATCGGCGAGAGCCTGCGGGCCGAACTGGACGTCATACTGGACAGCACGACGGCCCGGGACGTGCTGATGGCCCTCGGCGCGATCGGCGACGAGCCGAGCGTTGCGCGCCTGACGGCCGACCTGTGCGACTCGCGTCTGGAGAGTACCTGGCGGGTGGCCGCCGCGCGCGCCATGGCGCTGGCCGCACGCGGCAATCCGAGCCAGGCCACGGCGATCATCCGCGAACTGATGCAGGTTGTGGACGGCGAGCAGGACAACCGGATCCGGATCGGTGCCGCCATCGCCCTGTGCGAGCTGAAGCAGCAGAGCGGCGTGAAGCTCCTGCTGGACATGCTGGACAAGTTCGAGGAGGACATCGGCAAGGCCAAGAGCGACGAGGCGGTGGCCGACCTGACGGCGCTCCGCATCGGAGCGCAGGAGGCCCTGGCGGAGTCCGGCGAGTTCGTCGCGCCCGCCCTGACGGCCCGCCTGGAGGGCAGCCCGAGCCCCACGATCATCTGGGCGGCGGCCAAGACGTTCGGGGAGATCGGCCATGCGGACGCCATCCCGCGCCTGGGCAAGTACCTCATCGAGCCGAAACGGCCCAGGAAGGACGCGGACGGCCGTCCGATGCCCGACATCACCATCGAGGAGGACGGCCGGCTGGGCGGCCAGGGGGCCGACCCCGACTGGACCGCCCTGAGCGCCGCCGAGATCGCCGAGACGCACGCCCGACTCGAGGTGTTCGAATACCCGGATTACGTTCGGTGGACAGCGGCCCTGGCCCTGGGGCGCCTCGGCGGCCGCGAGGCCGCCGCCTTCCTGCGGCAGGCGCAGGAGGCCGAGCGCAGCCTGGTCGAACGTCTGGCGGCCAACCGTCAGCGGAGCGGCTACTTCAAGCGGGCGCCCGTCCTGGATGAGTTCGCGCGCGGCCACGAGAACGTCCTGTTCTACATCCGCCGTGCGCTCGGCGGCCTCTGAGCGCGCCGTTCACCGCACGGGGTCGTGGCCGCCCGGGAACAGCGGGTTGCAGCGCAGCAGGCGGAGCGTGCCCTTCAACAGCCCCACGACCAGGCCCTTCTTGCGGATGGCGTCGATCATGTACTGGCTGCAGGTGGGCGTGAAGCGGCAGACGGACGGCAGCAGGGGGGACACAAGGCGCTGGTAGCCCCGCAGGGCCAGCAGGGTCAGGCGCGTGGGCGCGGCGGCGATCAGCCTAAGGACGGTCATCGTCGGCCTCCCGCCCTCCGTTGAGCCGCTCGATGATCCGCAGGAGCGCCGGTTCGACCTCGCCGACCCGCTCCGGCCCGGCCGCCCAGTCGACCGAGACGACCAGATCGTGCGGCGCGTGCAGACGGTGGCGGTTCAGCCGGAAGGCCTGGCGGACGGCGCGCTTCCAGCGGTTGCGCACGACGGAGTTGCCGACCTTGCGCCCGATGGACAGCCCCAGGCGGCTGCCGCCTTCGTCCCGGCGCAGCGCGCAGACGCGCAGGGGCGGTTCCTGCAGACGCCGTGCGCGCCCGGTGTAGACGCGCCGGAAGTCGCCCTCGGTCAGAAGGCGCGCCTGCCTTGGGAAGCCGAACTCCGGCATCAGGGCCCTCCAAGGAGCGTCCGGAGCGCCCCCAGCCACTCGTCGACGTCGAAGATCAGCTCCAGCTCGCCCCGTTCGGCGGGCCAGCCGTACCGGTGCACGGCGCGGTCGGTGCGGATCATCAGGCACGGGACGTCCCACCACTCCCCGCGGTAGCACTCCCGCACCTCCGAGAGCGGTATGAAGGTCGTCTCGCCCCGCTCCGCCCCCTGGTCGCCCATGATGAGCCATTCGGGCTCGTAGAGCGCGTGCCGGTCGGTCAGGGTCAGCAGGCCGGTGCTGATGGAGAACCACTCGCATTCCGGATAGGGGAAGCAGCGCACGCGGCTGCGCAGGACCTCGCGCTCGAAGTGCGGTGCGGTCAGGGCCTCGGGGACGACTTCGACCGCGAACTCCGCCGGGTCGACCTCGATCTCCTCCTCGGCCGCCGGCGCGCGGTCGAGGCCCAGGAGTTCGCGTGCCTCCTCGATCAACTGCTCCGGCGCCTCGCCTTCGGCCCGCAGGACGACGTCCCGGCCGCCGGCGGAGACGCGGATCGCCTGCCCCAGACCCGGCCGTCGATGGAGGAGGAAGCGCCGCACGGCCGTCGCCGCCTGGTCGACCCCGACACGAAGCGGATCGGCCTGCAGGACGCGGTAGTTCAACTCCTCCGGTCGTACGTGCCACTCGGCGATCGAGGCCATCACGAGCCCTCCAGCAGCAGGGCGAAGCCGGTCGACATGTGCACCTCCACGCCGCCGTCCGGCCGACGTTCCAGTATCATACACTCCGCCCCGGGCAGCGCGTCAACCAGGCGCACGCCCTCCGCAGGCCCCAGCACGCTGATGGCCGTGGCCAGGCCGTCGGCCAGGGTCGCGTCCGGCGCCACGACCGTGGCGCTCGGCACGTTGCCCACCGGGCGGCCGTTGCGGGGATCGATGATGTGCGAGTAGTGCCGGTCGCCGACGCGGAACCAGCGTGCGTAGTCGCCGCTGGTCGTCACGGCGCAGGCGCCCACCCTCAGCACCCATTCCTCGGCGACGTCCGGCGCGCGCCGCACCCGGATGGCCCAGTGTCCCGACGCGGGTGGGGTGCCGAACGTGCGCAGGTCGCCGCCGATGTCCACCAGGCCGCTTGCCGCGCCGGCCGCCTGGAGCGCCTCCACCGCCCGGTCGATGGCGTATCCCTTGGCGATGCCGCCCAGGTCGATCTCCATGCCCGGCACCGCGAACCGTGCGCCGCCCGGCTCGACGCGGAGCTTCTCCCAGCCGACGAGAGCACGCACCCGCTCGATCTGGTCGGGTGTGGGCGGCACGCCGCGGGCCGCCGCCGTGCGCCAGAGGGTGCGCAAGGGCGCGTAGGTCACGTCGAAGGCGCCGCCGGCCCTGCGGGACACGTCCGCGGCCCGGAGCAGCACCGCCTCGGTCTCCTCAGAGACGGGCACCGGGCCGGGGTGGCCGTGGCGGTTCAGGCGGCTCACCTCGCTGTCGGGGCGGTAGGTGCTCATCCGGGCCTCGACCTGCCGCGTGTGCGCCACGGCGGGGGCCAGCAGGCGTTCGGCGGCCCGGGCGTCCGGGGCCGCGACCTCGAAGCGCGCGTCGGTGCCCATGACCTGGAACGACGTCTCGAACCGCCCCGGGCGGCCGGCACGCGTGCGCACGTGCATTCGCTCGTTCGAGCCGGCGGCCGGCCTCGGGCCGGTCCATCCGGCTGCGAGCGCAAGGATGCCGGCCAGGGCCGCAACGCCGGCCAGGGCTGCCAGGACCACCGCCCGCCTGTGACCCGCTTTCTCCATCTCCGAGGTGTCCCGCTGCCGTGCCCGCCGTGCCCGAGGTGACGGCTACTCCGCGTGCTCCACCGCCGGCTCCCCGGCGAGCACGCCGCCCAGCCGCCGAATCGCGTCCACGTGCCGGGGGTGTATCCGGACGGTCAGCCGCAGGCGGTCACCGTCGGAACGTTGCTCCAGCACCTGGCCCTTCTCGTGCAGGAACGCGAACAGCCGGCCGTTGCCGGCCGCGGCGTCCACCTGCAGCACGGTCTCGGCGGTGCCGACGTGCCCGTCCACCCGGAGGGCCAGCTCGTCGAGCCCCTCGCCGGTCTGCGCGCTCGTGGCGACGACCGCGCCGACCTGCCTCCTCAGCAAAGCCACCACGGAGGGATCGCGTACGGCGTCCATCTTGTTCAGGACGCAGATGGTCGGCCTGTCCAGGCTCCCGAGCTGTGCCAGCACCTTGTTGACGGCGTCCATCTCCCGCTCGCAGTCGGGCTCCGACGCATCGACGACGTGCAGCAGCAGGTCGGCTTCCCGGGTCTCCTCGAGCGTGGCGTGGAAGGACTCGGCAAGGTGGTGAGGGAACTTCCGGATGAACCCGACGGTGTCGCTCAGAAGGACCTCCCGGCCCTGCGGCAGCCGCCAGAGGCGCGTGCGGGTGTCCAGGGTCTCGAAGAGGCGGTCGCGCACGCGCACGCCGGCGCCGGTCAGGGCGTTCATCAGGCTGGACTTGCCCGCGTTGGTGTAGCCGACCAGGGCGACCGAGGGGAAGCGTTCGTTCCGGGCCTGCGCCTCCACGTGATGGCGCCGGCGCACGCCCTCCAGCTCCTGCCGCAGGTCGTGGATGCGCTGCTGGACCATGCGGCGGTCGACTTCGAGCTGCTTCTCGCCCGGTCCGCGCACGCCGATGCCGCCTCCGGCCGGGCCGCCCAGGGTGCCGCCGGCCGTGCGGTCCAGGTGCGTCCACATGCGCTTGAGGCGCGGGAACTCGTATTCCAATTGCGCCAGCTCCACCTGGAGCTGCGCCTGTTTCGTGCGCGCGTGCGCCGCGAATATGTCCAGGATCACCTCGCTGCGGTCCACCACCTTGACGGCCAGAGTCTCCTCCAGGGTTCGGACCTGCGACGGCGAGAGATCGTCGTCGCAGACGACCACCTCGGCCTCGGCGTCTCGGCAGAGCTCCTGGAGCTGCTCGAGCTTGCCCCTGCCGACGTAGTAGCGGCGGTCGGGCAGGTTCCGGAACTGCCGGACACGGCCGACGACGGTTGCCCCGGCCGTCTGCGTCAGGTTCTCCAGTTCGGCGAACGTCACGTCGGCCTCCGACCTGTTGCGCGAATCGGCCACCTGCACGAGTACGGCACGCTCGGCGCGCAGCTCCAGGTCCGTCCTTCTCGGCTCGCCCATGTGTTCCCCCGCCTGTGGCTGGGACGGCGTTCGCGCCGTCCGACCTCGTAGACTATTATAGGACGACACAACGACGCGGTCACCTGACGGCTCCGGAGGCTTTGGTCGGAGGCGTTGAGGCCGAACATCTATACAGAAGGAGAGTCATCGGCGCCCTGCGGCCCTTGACAGGGCAGGGCGGTTGTGAAACAATGCAGTGCTCCCCGTTTGTGCCCGCCGAAAGGCCGGGAGCAGGCAGGCTGTTCCATAGCCCTTGCGAGGATGTGTCCATGAGCGACAAGCTCCTTGAAATTCGTTGGCACGGCCGGGGCGGCCAGGGTGCCAAGACGGCGGCCGCCATGGTGGCGGAAGTGGCCGTCGAGGCCGGCAAGTACGCCCAGGCTGCGCCCGAGTATGGTGCGGAGCGCGAAGGCGCCCCGATCAAGGCGTACACGCGGATCGACGACGTTGTCATCCGCATGCACGACGCGATCTACTACCCGGACATCGTGGTGGTCCTGGACGACACGCTGCTGGAAACGCAGGGCGTCTCCGAGGGGCTCAGCGAGGACGGCGTTCTGCTGGTCAACACCCGCAAGTCGCCCGAGCAGGTCCGCAGCCTGCTGAAGCTTGAAGGCGGCAAGGTCTTCACGATCGATGCGACGACCATCGCCATCGAGGAGATCAAGCGGCCGATTCCGAACACGGTGATGATCGGGGCCCTCGTGGCCGTCACGGGCGTGACGGACGTCGCGCACATCGAGAAGGACATCCGCAAGAAGCTCGGCGGCAAGCTGAGCGAGGGGATGCTCGAGGGCAACTTCCGCGCCGTACGGCGCGCCGCCGAGGAGGTGAGAGGCGAGAATGGCTAGACTCATGAACAAGGGCGAGATGAAGCCCGGCGCCATCGCCCCCGCCGGCAGCATGCACGACCTCTTCACGGGTTCCTGGCGCACCTATGTGCCCGTGACGGACCTGGACAAGTGCACCCATTGCATGATGTGCTGGGTCATGTGCCCTGACAGCTCCATCCTGGTGGAGGACAGCCGGAAGGTGGGCACCGATCTGGACCACTGCAAGGGCTGCGGCATCTGCGCCGCCGTCTGTCCCGTGAAAGCGATCGAGATGAAGCTCGAAAGCGACATGTCCCCGGACGAGAGGAAAGGATGAGCCACCATGGCTGAACGAGTGGCACTGACGGGGAATGATTCGGCGGCCTACGCCCTCAAGCAGATCAACCCGGACGTCGTGGCGGCCTACCCGATCACTCCCCAGACAGAGATGATGCACAAATTCGCCGCCTACGTCGCCGACGGCGAAGTCGTCACCGAATTCGTGCCCGTCGAGAGCGAGCACAGCGCCATGAGCGCGGCGGTCGGCGCCTCGCTCGCCGGCGCCCGCGCGTGCACGGCGACCAGCGCCAACGGCCTGGCCCTGATGTGGGAGATCCTCTACATCGCCGCCAGTTGCCGCTGCCCGATCGCCATGCCCGTCGTCAACCGCGCCCTCAGCGGCCCCATCAACATCCACTGCGACCACAGCGACACGATGGGCGCCCGCGACAGCGGGTGGATTCAGATCTACAGCGAAAACTGCCAGGAAGCCTACGACAACACCATCCAGGCCGTCCGCATCGCCGAGCACCCCGACGTGCGCCTGCCCGTGATGTCCTGTCTGGACGGCTTCATCCTGAGCCACACGCTGGAGTCCCTGGAGGTCTCCAACGACGAGACCGTGCGGGGCTTCCTGGGCACCTACCGGCCCGCCGACGCCCTGCTGAACGTGGACAATCCGCAGACGTTCGGCGCCTTCGCGCTCCAGAACTACTACTTCGAGTTCAAGAAGCAGCAGATCGACGCCATGGCCAACGCCCTGACCGTCATCGAGGAGGTCGGGCGCGAATACGGCAAGCTGACCGGCCGTTCCTACGGGCTGCTGGACGCCTATCGCTGCGACGACGCCGAGGTGGTCCTGGTCGGGCTCGGTTCCACGATGGGCACGGCCAAGCAGGCGGTCGACGACCTGCGGGCCGAGGGCATCCGCTGCGGCGTTCTGAAGGTCCGCAGCTTCCGGCCGTTCCCGTTCGCGAAGGTCCGCGAGGCGCTGGCCGGCGCCGCCGTCGTCGGCGTGGTCGACCGGGCCGTCTCGTTCGGTCTCGGCGGGCCGCTCTATCACGAGGTGCGCTCGGCCCTCTACGGCGGCCGGACGCCGACCATGAACTTCATCTACGGCCTCGGCGGACGCGACCTGAGCCTGGACGACGCCCGGGGCGTGCTGCGCTCCCTGACCGAGGCGGGCGATCTGGCGCCGGCCGAGCCGGTCGTCCGTTACATCGGGCTGCGCGATTAGGTCCGCAACTCGCGGCATACAGAAGAAGCGAGGCGATAAATGCCCACGACGAACCTGAAAGAACTCTGCAACATGCCCGACCTCCTGAGCGGCGGCCATGCCGCCTGCCCCGGATGTGCCGGCCCGGTTGCCCTGCGGCAGGTGCTGCTCGCCGCCCAGCAGGACGGCGCCCGCGTGGCCGTCGGCATCGCGACCGGCTGCATGGAGGTCAGCACGACCGTCTATCCGAACTCCGCCTGGCGTGTGCCCCTCATCCACAACGCCTTCGAGAACGCCGCCGCCACCGTCAGTGGCGCCGAGGCCGCCTACCGGTCTCTGAAGCGGCAGGGCAAGCTGGACAAGGAGATCGTCTTCCTGGCCTTCGGCGGCGACGGCGGCACCTACGACATCGGCCTGCAGTCGCTCTCCGGCGCCCTGGAACGGGGCCACGATTTCACCTACATCTGCTACGACAACGAAGCGTACATGAACACGGGCATCCAGCGCTCCGGCGCGACGCCCAAGGGCGCCTTCACCACCACCGTGCCGGCCGGCAAGCAGTCGCCCGGCAAGGGGCAGCAGAAGAAGGACCTGACCGCCATCGTGGCCGCCCACGGCGTGCCCTACGTGGCGCAGGCCTCGCCGCATCGCTGGCGCGACCTGATGCAGAAGGTGCAGAAGGCCGTCGCCGTCGAGGGCCCGACGTTCATCAACGTGCTGAGCCCCTGCCCGCGCGGCTGGCGCTACGAGCCGGGGCAGACGATCGAGATCTGCAAGCTGGCCGCCGAGACCTGTGTCTGGCCGCTGTTCGAGATCGAAGACGGCCGCACGAAGGTCAGCTACAAGCCCCGTGAGAAGAAGCCCGTCACCGACTGGCTCAAGAGCCAGGGCCGGTTCCGCCACCTGTTCGCGCCGCAGAACGAGCACATGATCGAGGAGATCCAGCAGGACGTGGACCGCAGATGGGAGCGCCTGCTGGCCATGGAGTCGTTCGATGCGGGAAAGGCGGACTGAGCGCCTCTCGTGTGCTGCATTCCACAGCCCCGGTGGGGAGCACGTGCCTGCCGGGGCTTTTCATTGGAGGAGCATCGGAAGGTTGCCCCGCCCCCGCCGATGCGCTAACATGCCCGCGCCCCCGCAAGGCGCCGGGGCCCCTTCCATGCCCCGCCGCAGCCATCAAGCAGAAGGAGTGCCGTGTGAGCCTGCACGCGATCGATCCCGACATCGCACGCGCCATCGACGGCGAGATGCAACGCCAGCGTGAGCACCTGACGCTCGTCGCCTCGGAGAATCACTGCCCCCCGGCCGTCAGGGAGGCCGTCGGTTCGGTGATGACCGACAAATACGCCGAGGGCTACCCCGGTGCGCGCTACTACGGCGGTTGCGAGCGCGTGGACGACGCCGAGGGACTGGCCGTCGAGAGGATCACCCATCTGTTCGGCGCGGAACACGGCAACGTGCAGCCCCACTCCGGATCGCAGGCCAACATGGCCGTCTACATGGCCATGCTCGGCCCCGGCGCGCAGGTGCTGGGCATGTCGCTCGCCCACGGAGGCCACCTCACCCACGGGCATCCCCGCAGCTTCAGCGGGCAGCTCTACGAGGCCGCCAGCTACGGGGTGGACCGCGAGACCGGCCTCATCGACTACGACCAGGTGCGCCGCCTGGCCCAGCAGCACAACCCCGCCCTGATCATCGCCGGGTCCAGCGCATACAGCCGCACCATCGACTTCGGGCAGTTCGGAGCCATTGCCGAGGAGGTCGGCGCCTACCTCCTGGCCGACATCGCGCACATCGCCGGCCTGGTCGCCGCCGGACTGCACCCGAGCCCCATCCCGCACGCCGACCTCATCACCGGCACCACCCACAAGACGCTGCGCGGCCCCCGCGGAGGCTTCATCCTGTCCCGCCAGAAGCACGCGCACAGCATCGACAGCGCCGTCATGCCCGGCATCCAGGGCGGGCCCATGATGCACGTGATCGCCGGCAAGGCCGTCTGCTTCAAGCTGGCCGCGACGCCGGAGTTCCGCCAATACCAGACGCAGGTCCTGGCCAACGCCCGCGCGATGGCCGACGAACTGGCCGGGGCGGGGTTCTCCCTCGTCAGCGGCGGCACGGACAACCACATGCTCATGGTGGACTTGACCGAGAACGGCCTGAGCGGAATCGAAGCCCAGAACGTGCTCGCACGCGCCCACATCACGCTCAACAAGAACGCGATCCCGTACGACCGGCGCAAGCCGTCCGAGGGCAGCGGCATCCGTATCGGCACCCCCGCCGTGACCACCCGGGGGCTGACCGAACCGGACGTGCGGCAGGTGGCCCGCTGGATCGCCGAGATACTGCTCGCCCCCGACCCCGCGAAGGCGGCCGACGCGCTCAAGCCCCAGGTGCTGGACCTCTGCGAGCGCTTCCCGATCCCCTGAGGGCCCGCAGGAGGCCCGCCCGCCCCGGCGGGCAGGGCGCCTGTGCCACACAAGAAGACTCCTTCCACGGGCTGCTGAGGGCCGCCGGGGCGCCGGCTGTCCCTGTGCATGCCCGCAGGAACCCCGCGACCGCCGGATTCGGCACGCACCCCCGTCTGCCCCCCATGGCCCCCGGATGCCACATAATTTCCTTGCATTGACGCACGGTCTGTGGTACCATGCAAATATGGGGGAGAGGTGTACGTGTGGTGCGCCGCCCCGGATGGGTCCGTTGTTCTTATGCCTGAGGCCGTTGCGCGCGATCCCGGACGGGGCGCGTGCGCCCGGGGGCGGTGGAGGGAGGGCCTACGATGAGCGTTCCGTTCCAGCTTGCAGTTGCGGACGGGATTGGGGCCGGTGCTGGGGGCGTGCCGGCGGTCTTCGGGTCCCGCAGGACCCTGCTGAGCAGTCTTGGCCTGAGCGGGCTTCTGCTGCTGACCAGCATGCTGTTCGTGCGCAACCTCCCCGTGGGAGTCAAGATCTTCACGTGGGGGCTGTTCGCCTGGTCGCTCGTGGTGACTGCCTACGCGGTCTTCACGTACGTGGCCGTGCGCCGGTCCGCTCACACGGTGGGCAACGGCATGACCGATCCGCTGACCGGCCTGCTGAACCGCAAGGGCCTCATCACGGCCCTGGAGGAATACGATCTGGACGTCGAGCAATTCGGCCGGCGCGTGCGTCTCATCGACGTGGACCTGGCCAACCTGGACAGGGTCAACCACGAGTTCGGGCAGTCGATGGGCGACGTCGTCCTGCAGGACATCGCGGACCTGCTGCGCCGCACGGCGCCGGGCAGTGCGCTGGTCGGTCGGCTCGGGGGCGACGAGTTCCTGCTGGCTCTTCCGGGCGCGACGGACGCCGAGACCGATCGGCTGGCCGCGGCCCTGCGGGTCGCCGTGGCCGATTACTCGCTGAACCTCGGGGACCGCGGCGAGGTCGGCGGGCTGAAGGCACACGTCAGCGTCGCGGCCTATCTGCCCGACCACTCGTCCCTGCACGAGACGGTCAGGTGTGCCAAAGAGGCCAGTGTTCACGGGCGCCTGCCCGACGGGGCAGGGCAGGCCGACGAGACGGCCTACCACGTGCCGCGTGTCACCCTCGGGGCCTTTGCCGTGCACCGATGGCAGAACCTGAGCGAGAAGGCGCGGGGCGGGTTCACGCTCTGGCAGCGGTCGCCCGCCGACGGCGAGTTCCTCGAAGCGATGG
This sequence comes from Candidatus Brocadiaceae bacterium, assembly GCA_012728835.1. Classification (NCBI taxonomy): domain Bacteria; kingdom Pseudomonadati; phylum Planctomycetota; class Candidatus Brocadiia; order Candidatus Brocadiales; family Candidatus Brocadiaceae; species Candidatus Brocadiaceae bacterium. Next base: position 62,181 of record JAAYEJ010000059.1, read on the forward strand.
TCAGCGACATCGTGCGGATGCTCGACGGGAAGGCGGAGGTGCAGTGGGTGGACTTTGTGACCACCCCCCCGGCCGCCGGAACGCGCGTGACGCCCGGACGGCGTCTGGCCGAGGCCGTCGCGAAGCAGTTGGGCGTTCCCTATCGCGACGTGATGCGGGCCGACACGAGCGGCCCCGAGACGCGCAGCGTCGAGCCCGCCGTCGGCGCCTTCGTTGACAGGGGCGCCGGCGCGCTGTTGGTCACCGACGTGATCGGCTCGGGCATCCTGGAACGTCGCTGCGTCAGAAAGCTGTCCGCCGCCGGCGTCCGTGTCCAGGTCGCCGCCTGGGCGGCCTACTGACGCCGGTCCGCCCTGCGCCGCGCCCGTCGCACACCGGTCCGTCGTGTTCCCCGCTGTCCCTGCCTGTCCGTCCGCGGCAGACTCCCGGTGACCGGTCCGGAGGGAGACTGCCCATGGACGCGTCGCGCGTGGGGGTGGTGGGTCTGGGCACGTTCGGCGAGGTGCACCTGAATGCCTACGCCGGCCAGCCCGGTCCTCCGACTACCGTGAGATGCCTGCGATGCACGGCCTGCGCGTCACCCGCACGGTGCCGGCCATGGAGCAGTCGGCCCGCCAGGGACGGCCCGTCGAGCTGTGACTACAGCGCGCGCAACGCCGCGCGGCCGTAGTCCAGCATGCTCAGGACGGTGATGGCCACGACGGCCGAGCTCAGCCCGATCACGAACGTCTGCTCCCAGCGGCCCCAATACAGCGGCCCCGCCATCAGCACCGCACCGCACGTCCCCTGCACCAGCGCCTTCAGCTTGCCGGTGCGCCGGGCGCTCACGTCGCCTCCGCGTTCCGTCATGACGATGCGCGAGTAGGAGACCGTGACGTCCCGCACGGCCATGACGAGCGGCACGAACGCCAGGCACCGGCCGATCATCGCCAGCGACCAGTACACGACCAGCCGCGACACGCTGTCCGCATAGGGGTCGAACAGCTTCCCGAATTTGCTCACCGTCCGGCTGCGACGGGCGGCGTAGCCGTCCGCCAGATCGGACACCTCGATGGCGATGATCAGGATCGTGGACGCCACGATCGCCCAGCTCCGGTCCCGTGACCACAACGTCAGCACGGCCACCGGCACTGCGAGGGCCAGGCGCGATCCCGTGAGGAGATTGACGAGCACCAGCTTGGACAACGGCGCCTCCTTCTGAGGCCGGTCGTTCGGCACATGCGAGGGCACGGACTGCAGGCGACGGGGCGCGAGCGACTTCGGCCCGGCTGGGGTCGGCAGGCGGCGCCTGCACGCGCCGCCGCCGGCGCCCTTATACCATCCGCCGTCGCCGCCTGCAAGGGCACGGACGTCGTCCCTGCCCCCTGCCCCCTAACCCGTTGGCCGCAAAGGGGAAGCGGCCGGGCGCGTTCGACTTCCGCTTGAACTGCCCCCGCGTTCTGCTATAATCCATTGGACCGTGCCGGCGGGGGCCTCGTGTGTGCGCAGGGCCCGCTGTCTGCAGCGGTCGCCGTCGGCCCCATGGCCGGCCTCGATGTGTAGCCTCCGCCTTCCGGAACGAACAGAACATTGTTTGAGACGCTGACCAGTTCACTCGAGGGCTTCTTCGGCAAGCTGCGGGGCCGCCCGCTCCTGACGGAGAAGAACATCCAGGACGGGCTCAAGGAGGTCCGCATGGCCCTCCTGGAGGCCGACGTCCACTACAAGGTCGTCAAGGGCTTCATCGAGCGAGTCAGCGAGCAGGCCGTCGGCGAGAAGGTCGTTCGGGGCGTCAACCCCGCCCAGCAGATCGTCAAGATCGTCCGCGACGAGATCGCCGCCCTCATCGGCCCCGTCGATACGGCCGTGCCCATGAAGCAGGACGGCCCCACCGTCCTGATGGTCTGCGGCCTCCAGGGCAGCGGCAAGACGACCACCTGCGCCAAGCTCGCCCAGTACCTGCGCCACACATACTCCTGCTCGCCCGTCCTGGCCGCTGCCGACATCTACCGCCCCGCCGCCATCGACCAGCTCGAGATACTCGGCGGGCAGATCAACGTGCCGGTCGTCAGCGACCGCAACGCCGACGCCGTCATGATCGCCATGAAGGCCCGGTTCCGCGCCGCCGAAGAGGGGCTTGGCCCCGTCATCCTCGATACCGCCGGGCGCCTGCACATCGACGAAGAGATGATGCAGGAACTGCGCAGGCTCAAGGAGCGCGCCAAACCCGACCAGATCTACCTCGTCACCGACGCCATGAGCGGCCAGGACGCCGTCAACAGCGCCCTCGAGTTCAACCGCAGCCTCGAGATCGACGGCATCATCATGACCAAGCTCGACGGCGACGCGCGCGGCGGGGCCGCCCTGTCCATCAAGGCCGTCACGGGCAAGCCCATCAAATTCGTCGGCCTCGGCGAGAAGCTCGACAAGTTCGAGCCCTTCTACCCCGACCGCATGGCCGACCGCATCCTGGGCATGGGCGACGTCGTCGGCCTGGTCGAGAAGGCCCAGGCCGTCATCGACGACGAAGACGCCCAGAAACTCGAGGAGAAGCTCCGCCGCGCCACGTTCGACCTGGAGGACTTCCGCCAGCAGATCCGCACCATCCGTCGAATGGGCTCCCTGCGCGACCTCCTCGGCCACCTGCCCTTCATCGGCTCGAAGATGGACCAGATGGAGGGATTCGACGAGCGGCAGATCGACCGCGTCGAGGCGATCATCAACAGCATGACGCAAACCGAGCGATCCCACCCGGACATCATCAGCGCCAGCCGCCGCGAGCGCATCGCCCGCGGCAGCGGGACCGAGCCGGTGGCCGTCAACCAGCTGTTGAAGCAGTTCAAGCAGATGAAGAAGATGATGCGCAAACTCAGCCGCGGCGATGTCGACGCGCTGATGCAGAGCATGCCGGCCGGCTTCGACCAGCTGGCCGGAGCGCCGCCGGGCGCCGCCCGCCGCGCGCGAAAGGCGACCAAACGCCGCAAGCGGCGGTAGACGCCCCTGACCGGAGAGCGAACACACGCAACTATGGTGAAGATCAGGCTGACAAGAACAGGACGCAAGGGCAAGGCTTACTGGCGGATCGGCGCCTTCGACGCCCGCACCCGCCGCGACGGCAAGCCGATCGAATACCTCGGCTCCTACGACCCGCACAAGGAGAAGGACGAGCACAAGGTCCAGCTCAAGCGCGAACGGGTCGAATACTGGCTCAGCAAGGGCGCCCAGCCGACCGAGACCGTCGCGCAGATCCTGCGCAAACAGGGCGTCGGCGTCTGACCGGTCCGGCCGGGAGGCCGCCAGACCCTCCCGTGCGGGCCCCGGGAGAGCACCGTATGGCGCCATCGGGTCGGTTGCCCCTCAGGTTCGACGTGCTGACCCTCTTCCCGGAGGTCTTCGAGCCGTTCCTGGAATCCAGCATGCTCGGCATCGCGCGCGAGAAGGGCCGGGCCGCCTACTACCTGCACAACATCCGGGACTACAGCCTGGATAGGCACCACAAGGTGGACGATCGGCCCTACGGCGGCGGCCCCGGCATGGTGATGTGCTGCGAGCCGGTCTACCGCTGCTACGAGGCCGTGCGCGGCATGGATACGGAGCCCGGGCGCCTCCTGCTGCTGACGCCCCAGGGGCGCCGGTTCGACCACGCACTGGCCGACCAGCTGAGCCACGAGCGGCGCATCCTGCTCCTGTGCGGCCGCTACGAGGGATTCGACGAGCGCATCCGTCTGGGACTGCCGGTCGAGGAGGTCTCGCTCGGCGACTTCGTGCTCAGCGGCGGCGAGGCGGCGGCCATGGCCATCATCGACGCCATTGTCCGCCTGGTACCGGGCGTCCTCGGCGACGAGGAATCGGCCCGGGAGGACAGCTTTGCACAAGGATGGCTGGAATACCCTCACTACACGCGGCCGCCCGAATACGACGGCCGGAAGGTGCCCGACGTCCTGCTCAGCGGAGACCATGCCGCCATCGCGCGATGGCGCCGCGCGCAGGCCGAAGAGCGCACCCGCGCCCGACGGGCGGACCTGCTGAAGAACATCGACAGTGAACCGGAGACACACGATGCCTGACAAGAAACAGCCCACAGCCCACGAACTGCTCGCCTCCATTGAAAAGGAGCAGATGAAGGCCGAGATCCCGCCTTTCCACGTCGGCGACACGCTCGACGTGGGCGTCACCATCCGCGAGGCGGGCAAGGAACGCGTCCAGGTCTTCACCGGCACCTGCATCGCCCGCAAGGGCGACGGCATCCGCGAGACCTTCACCGTGCGGCGCATCGTCCAGGGCGAGGGCGTCGAGCGTGTCTTCCCGCTCCACTCGCCCAGCATCCAGAGCATCAAGGTCGTGCGGCGCGGGCGCGTGCGCCGGGCCAAGCTGCACTACCTGCGCGAGCGCCGCGGCCGCTCCGCGCGCCTCCGCGAAGACCTGCGGCAGCGCCCCGAGGACAAGGTCGCCAGGTAGCGCCGCCGTCCCGTGTGCCTTGGCCGGCGGCCCGTTCTGGCTCTCCGACGCCCTCGTTGCATGGGATACATCGCCGGGCTTGACACGCGGTGGCGTCGGGCCTACAATCGCCGGTAACGGAGCGGGCGTAATTCAGTGGCAGAATGCCAGCTTCCCAAGCTGGACGTCGAGGGTTCGAATCCCTTCGCCCGCTCCATGCCATAAGCCGACAGGACCGGACACAGGCGGTCTGTGGCGGCCACCCCCGCGAGCTTCTGACTCCTCCCTCCGAGCCCGTGTCGCCCTCCATCCGGCCACTAGCGGACAGCACCGGACAGCGCCGGACAGAAAGTGGGTGAAGATCTGGGTGAAACAGCGGATGAGGATCTGGATGAAGTGGACGGTCGTGTTCTCCGCCTCAAGGGCACCATCCGCCGCGACGACCCCCGGTGGCCTGATGGCGACGTAGATTGAGAAGGCTTGAAGAGAGAGGCTAAACTGACCTTCAAGAGATGCCCCTCCTGCAGGGGGGGGCAAGTTGGGAGGAGGCGCAGAAATGCCTGATTGGGCCCAGCTGGTGGGATCGCTCGGTGGCGATGTCACCGGTCACTTCAAAACCGGCCACGGGTGGTCACTTCAAAACCAGCCCGTTTATGTATGGTAGTTGACTGACATTGGAGCGTTTTCCCTCCCGGATTTCAAGCCTTCTGCTCGGTTGCCC
>JAAYEJ010000060.1 GCA_012728835.1 Candidatus Brocadiaceae bacterium
GCACATCGCCTCCTGCTTCGAGGCGGTCGGGACCGACTCGCCGCTGGTCGGCGTTTCGCCGGCGGACGTGCACAACCGCGATCCGCGCGAGCTTCCGCTCGTGACGGACGGGGCGACGCCGGTCGGCAACGGCGTTCTGGGCCACGTGGGCGGGAACGTCGTCCTCTGCCAGCTTCCGCCCTGGCAGCTCGACTACTCGGGCGAGAAGATGAACATCAAACGCACGTTCCGCAAGTTCTCCTTCACGACCGCCCGCCTGCTGGCCAACATGGGCGCGGCCGGTCGGACGCCGGTGCTGGAGCACGTCTCGCAGCCGGTCGGCGAGGGCGAACAGCGCTGGCTGGACGGCCTCTACCTGGACGTTCCGGAGGAATGGGACGACCCCTACCGCTTCTTCCGCTGGTAGGCGGCCGCCGAACCGTGGAGCAGCGGAGGATCTCAGCGGTCCTCCGCTGCTCCACATACCGTCCGGGAGGCCACATCGCTCCACCCCGGTGACTCGGAACGGAACAGATGCCGGCATGCGGACACGTTCAACTCGTCTCCGTCCTCCTGATCGCCTCGTCTCTTCTGATGGTCTCCACCCAGAGGTCGGGAGCCGAAACCATGCCGGAGCAGTTGCCTGAAGGGGACGGAATCGCCGCGCCGTACCTGAGGGACGTAGGCATCGAGGAGAACCCGGCCGTCGTGTTCGCCGACGGGTTCGAGGGCTTCGAGGACGACGTCATCGCAACCGCCGACCCCGGCCAGAAGGGCATGCGGTGGGACACGGCCTGGCACACGGTGCGCATCACGCGCGAGCCGGCGAACGTCCACAGCGGCACGCAGGCCGCCGAAGTCCGCCACGAGGAAGCCCCCATGAGCCACGGCGCGGGCAAGGTGTTTGAAGAAGGGTTCGACACCCTGTTCGTGCGTTACTACATGAGACTCCACCCGGAGTTCCCCGGCTGCCACCACATCGGGATGAGCATGTGGGCCGGGGCCCCGGGCGTCATCATGGCGTCCGGCACCGAGCGGAGCGCCACCGGCGTGCGTCCCAACGGGCAGAACCACTTCGTGGTGAGCCTGGACGCCGCGCAGCCCCGCCGACGAACGGGAGAGCGCCCGCCCGGTCGTTCGAACATCTACTGCTATCATATGGACCAGATCGGCGTCTACGGCGACCTGTTCTTCCCGTCCGGGGAGGCCCGCCCCCGCGAGGACGCCGCGCTGTTCGGGCCGACCTTCGTCCCCCGCCCCGACTTCGTCGCCGAACTCGGCCGCTGGCACTGCTACGAGCTCATGGCGAGGGCGAACACGCCGGGCCGGCGCGACGGACGCGTGGCGTTCTGGGTGGACGGCGTCCTGCGGGGCGACTTCCCCAACCTGCGGCTGCGCAGCACGGACGCGCTGAAGATCAACAACGTGCACCTGAGCACCTACTCCAGCCGCGTGCGCCCCAACCAGACCCTCTGGTACGACGACATCGTCATCGCCACGTCCTACATCGGCCCGCAGAAGGACCCCGCGCCGTAGAGCCGAACAGCCGGCCGCAACGCCCCCTCCCACCTGCGCGGGTCACGAGCAGCGCAACGACGATCCCCGATTGACGGGAACCCGCGAACGGCTACAATGGGCGGGTGGATCGTGAACGGCGCCGGCCGAAGCCGCACGCGGACGGGCGCACTGAGATCCCGTGACGACGAGCGGCTACTCCCTGCAGTACGCCACGCTGATGGAGTACCGCGAGGGACAGGTTCTCGTTGTCGGCCCGGGCGCGGGCGAGCAGCTTGCCGCCAACGCCTCGGCCGTCCGTGACTGGGTGCGAGACGGCGGGCAGGTCGTGGCCCTCGGCCTGACGGGCGAGGAGGCAAGTGCCTTCCTGCCGGCGCAGGCGACGACGACGCCCGGCGAGCACATCGCCTCCTGCTTCGAGGCGGTCGGGACCGACTCGCCGCTGGTCGGCGTTTCGCCGGCGGACGTGCACAACCGCGATCCGCGCGAGCTTCCGCTCGTGACGGAC